>CADAVS010000192.1 GCA_902791425.1 uncultured Ruminococcus sp. | reverse complement strand
CATAGCGGGGTAGCTGCCGGTTGAAAGCGCGTCTAAAAAGCAGGCGGCAAGACGGCCGAGACCGCCGTTGCCGAGCCCTGCGTCCGGCTCGAAATCGTAAAGCTTATCAAGCTTTACCTTGAATTTTGCAAGCGCCTTGCGCATAGTTTCGGTAAGGTCAAGGTTAAAAAGGGTGTTTTTAAGAGAACGCCCCATAAGAAATTCCATACTTAAATAATAAACTGTTTTGGCTTCCTCGCCGTCTGCGGTCTTTTTAAATTCGGCGCGGCGCTCGTTCATAATTTCAAGCAGTACAAGCACGCATGCCTTGTAAAAAAGCTCGTCTGAAGCCTGTTCGGGCGTAACGCCGAAGTTGTGCGACAGCTTACGCTCTATCATAGAAGAAAGCGCGGTTATTGTATATTTAGTCATAAAAGCATCTCCTAACTTATCAAGGTTATTATTTACATTACAATAATACAATATTCATTAAGCTTTTTCAAGATGTAACTGCAACTATTATTAGCCGAATATTTGTATAAATCACATAAAAAAACAGTCAAAATTAAATAAAATAATTTTTTTTTGGTAATTTACTACAATAAAGGCGGCGTTTTCAAATTAAAGAGAACGCATTATTCTTCAAAATCAAAGCAAAGTCTCTGCGCGGTATACGGGCGTACGTATTTATCGGCGGCGGCATTGTGAAGCGGGCTTTTTTGGTAGCCCTTAAGGCTTTCTTCGTCTTTAAAAACGGTAATTAACATCATATCCGCATTTGAAGAGGGCAGACCTTCTGTTTTAAGGCGTATTTCGCAAAGACCGTCTATTTTGCCGAAAAGCCCCTCAAGCGCGGCTTTAGCGGCGCTTTTAACGGCGGGTATTTCGGTTTTTTCCATATCCTCGCGCAGTTTCCATAAAATTATGTGTTTAACCATTTAAAATCAACTCCTTTAATAAGTATTTTACCCTAAATATTATACCCTGTCAATCGGGATAACGGAGCGGCGATATTTTTAAGAGGGAATTATATAAAAAATATTTAAGAACAGATAAATATTCGCCGTTGCGGCAAATTCCTTTATATGGTAAAATCAAAATAAAGGAAGTTTTTGGGGGGAGCATATGAAAAAGAACGGAAAGAAAAAGGTTTCGGCAATAAAAAATAATTTCTATTTTTTAAAGCTCGTTTGGCAAATTTCACCTTCAGCGGTTATACTTAATTTTTTTACGACCGTGTTGGGCTTTGCTTCATGGGTGTTTTATTCGGTATTTTTCCTGCAATATCTTTTCGGCGCGGCGGGTGCGCGCAAGTTTTCCGATATTCTCATTTTTATTTGGGCGGCGGCTGTTATAAATGTTCTTATAAGTATATACAACGCCTGGTTTTACCAAAGCTATATGTACAGGGAATATATTAAAATAGGCTATCGCCTTAATTTAAAGCTTTTTAAAAAGGCGCAAACTGCCGATATTTCCTGCTATGAAACGCCCGAGTTTTACAATATTTACACCAAGGCGGCTTCCGAGGCTGCCGCGCGCGCAATGTCGGTGCTTAATAATTGCTCCGCTGCCTTTTCCGCGCTCATATCCTCTGTAACCGTTATTGTTACAATGGCAAAAATAACTCCGCTTGCGCTTATATTTATAGCTCTGCCGCTTATAGGCAACCTGTTTTTCGGCAAAAAGTTAGGTCACGTAACCTTTGAGATAGACAGGGATTCAACCCCCGCGCGGCGGCAAAAGGATTATGTAAACCGTGTGCTGTATTTCCGCAAATACGCTGCCGAAATCAGAACCACCGGATTTTTCGGCGTGCTTAAAGAGGCATATGGGCTTGCCGCCAAAAGAACGGTTGAGGTGGCACGGCAATACGCGCTTAAAAAATCGCTTTATTCGGGGGCAAAAAGCATTTTAATGTTTCTGCTCGGTTACGAGGGAATGTGGCTTTGCGCCGCAATACTCGGCATAAGCGGGAAATTAGGCGTTTCCGATTTAATTGTGCTTTTAAACGCGATAGTAAGCGTTTCTTGGATGCTTAACAATTTTGAACGGTCTGTTTCGGGGCTGTTTACCG
>CADAVS010000191.1 GCA_902791425.1 uncultured Ruminococcus sp. | reverse complement strand
CACGGTAATATCTCAAATACTCCATGCGAGAATATATATTACTATACAACCGAAAAAGAAATAGTTATTAAAGCCACAATAAGAGATGCCTCTCTGTTCGGACATAAGCTTATTATTGAAAGAGAATATGTATGTCCGCTTGAAAGCAATGAAATCAAACTTACCGACAAAGTAAAAAATATCGGTACAGAGGATTGTCCCCTTGAAATACTCTACCATTGTAATATGGGATATCCGTTACTTTCGGAGTCATCGGAGGTTATTATCCCGTCAAGCAACGTGACACCGCGAAACGAACACGCAAGGGATGGAATAGAAAATTGCCTAAAGATGGAGAAGCCTCAAAGAGGTTATGAAGAAAAGTGCTATTATCATAAGCTAAACGGCAAATCCTATGCATCTATCTTCAGTCCTGAAATCAATAAGGGTGTTAAGATTGAATTTGATACTGCTGAGCTTGGCTATTTCACCGAGTGGAAAATGATGGGCGAGGTTGAGTATGTGTTGGGACTTGAGCCGGGAAACTGTTTGCCTGACGGAAGAGATGTAATGCGAGAGAAGGGAATACTCGATATTTTAAAGCCAAATGAGGAAAGAGTGTTCCATATCAATTTTAAATTTTTGGAGGAAAGATAAATGCTAGTTACTTTAAAAGAGATATTAAAGCTTGCTGAGGCGAAAAAATGTGCAATAGGCTCATTTAATACACCGAATTTTGAAAGTATGAAGGCTGTTATCGGTGCAGCAGAAGAGCTTAATCAGCCTGTTATAATTATGCACGCACAGGTACACGAGGAAATGGGATTATGCAAAATGGAGGAAATCGCTCCGATAATGCTTTTTATGGCTGACAGAGCAAGTGTGCCGGTTTGTGTGCATTTAGACCATGGTACAGAACTGAGCTATGTAAAAAAGGGACTTGATTTAGGCTTTACATCAGTAATGTATGACGGCTCGGAGGAAACTCTTGATATAAACCGTGCAAATACATCTGTAATAGTTGAATGTGCGGCGAGATATGGTGCGTCTGTTGAAGCAGAGGTAGGAAGTATGGGAGCAAGAGAAGCCGGTGAAGGCGGTGGAGAAAGTATATATACAGACCCGGAACTTGCAAAAGCGTTTGTTGAAGAAACGGGAATTGATGCTCTCGCCTGTGCTTTCGGAACAGCACACGGAATATATTTAAAGAAACCTCAGCTTGATTTTGATAGAGTAAAAAAGATTTATAGCTTGATTGACGTTCCTATTGTTATGCACGGTGGCTCAGGAGTAAGTCACGAAGATTATAAAAAGGTAATTGAATGTGGCGTTAGAAAAATCAATTATTATACTTATATGTCAAAAGCAGGCGGAGAGATTGTTTCAAACAAAGAATACACACAATTCCACGATGCGGTAAATGATGCTGTTACTGCGATGAAAGAAAATGCACAGGATGCAATAAAGGTTTTTGCTAATATTAAGTAAATTACGCAGAATTTATATTGAGAACATCTGATTTTGTGTAAATCCTCATTTTTAGATTTGTATAAAACTTTTGTAAAATAATATCAAAGTCCGTATTCTTGTCAAGGCTAAAAAATATGATAAAATCAGCTTTGGCAGAAATACGGACTTTTTTAGGTAATTACAAATGTTTAAATAATTATGTGATTGAAACTTTTACACAAAATCGGGATTGTCTCGATGTGTTTGCTATTACGAAAGGCTGGCTGAATTTAAATTTTATTTTTATATTTTTTCCTGTATTTTAACGGAGATACACCGAATTTGTTTTTAAATATATTCGAAAAATATGTATCGTTATTAAATCCTGTTTTTTCCGAGATATCTTGTATTGGTATATCGGTGTTCAACAAAAGTCTTTTTGCCTCATCCATCCTCATATTAATTATATATTTGTGAATACTTGTTCCCGTATATTTCACAAAAAGCCGTGTATGGTACTTAAAAGCTATGCAAATGAAAAGTACAGTGGAAATATTCTTGAGCTTTTAGAGCCGGCACACAGTATATACCCTTATGTTATAGAAAACGGCGACCCTTTAAAACTTATAAA
>CADAVS010000190.1 GCA_902791425.1 uncultured Ruminococcus sp. | reverse complement strand
ATATAAAAATTATAAATAACGAATACGGTCCTTTTATGCGTTATTGCTTTATTATAACCGACGCACCGCTTGAATGTGATGATGAATTAAGCGAAGCTGTTTGCGACAAATGCGGAAAGTGCAAAAACGCTTGTCCCGTCAAGGCTTTGAACCTCTATACTCTCACGAAGCCGCCCTGTATCTACCGGGCAATTTGCCTGTGCCTCGGCTCTTACAATCTCGCCGCCCTGAAGCAAGCCGTCCTGCAATGCCGAACCACCGGCAATGCTGTCGAGCTTTGCGGTAAGCTCCTCAATTCCCTCAAGCTTTATGCTTATATTCACAAAATCACCCCGTTTATGCATAATAAAAGCACCCCTCAAAGAGTGCCTGTTATTCCTTATAATATTACTTTTTGGTGCAATAATTCGACAGTCCACCATATACCTTACCGCACTTTGGACATACTTTTTTCATTTGACTTCACCTCTCCAGCTTAATCAACCTTATGGTTTGAACAGTTCGAGCATATTTTTGATTCGATTGTAAAGTCTTGTTTGCCAGGCATCTCATTCGCCGGAATCATCCCTTCCGCAGCCTCACAGATTAAATAACATTCATATTCATCAATCATTGATTCTGTCAACGGGCACATAATCTTTTCAGTATCCATATTCGCTTAATACCTCCATAATTTTAAGCACATTATCACTAAATTCATCTTTCTTAAATGCAGTTTTAATCATATTTTCAGATGGATTCACATAAACTAATCCCTCCTTATGATAATAGTTTTCCGTCAATCCATTTCTTTTTGTAATCGACATAACTGCTTCACTTATATATTTTTTTGCCTCTCGCTCAGAGACATTATGTTTGCGCATCTTATTTATATGCACATCATCAAACAAAAGACTTTTCTCATCTATTTTTCTACGCGGAATATGCACATTGCCTTTAATACCCATTTCCATTAATTTATGCGCACATCGATAATCATTGAGTTCTGCTATCGGATTATTACCTTTGTATCGGTAAAAACCTTTCATCTCATCCCACTTCTCAGTCTCATTATACTTCATTTTTTGGAATAAGTCAAAGGTTTTCGGCATATTTTCCTTGCCGAGCCGTTCGATATATTTCCGTTACTGCTTCATATCTCCGTGGCGGTTCCGATATGCCTTGATTGACATTCTCTGTTCGTCTGACAGGCTGTCTATCCACTCATTATATGTCATATCACCGCGTACCTTGTAATTATTGCCGCTCACGGGGTCGCGTGCAAGCCTTGAAGTAAGCTTCACATCTCCGACAACCGTATAACAGCGGCAATGCGGATGTATGGGCGGCTTGTTTTTTCCCTCTCTTGCCGCGGATGTATCAAAGGTTCTGCCATCCAAACGCAATTACAGCTATGCATATAACAATTATATAGACAGAAAACGCAATATTTTTCGCCTTATTTGATATAGCTATGTTTCTTTCATCACTTTCGACTATGCGTTGTTTTTCAATTGTTTCATCGTTTTTTGTAATTAAAAAGTATAGCCTTATCCTTGCAACACCGCACACGGCAATTATCAATCCAAACGAAGATAGAAAATTGTTATCGCTCTGAGTTAAATTAGAAATTATAATCATAAGTACCCCAGTAACAACACATCCAATTGCCGAATATAACCTGATTTTTAACTTCTTTTTAAATTCCATAATTCATTCCTCCTCAAATATAAATATGTCCTCAATGTTTACACCGAAATATTTTGCAAGATTAAACGCAAGAAAAAGTGATGCAACATACTTTCCGTTTTCAAGTGAAATAATGGTCTGACGTGTCACACCTACCGCCTTTGCCAAATCATCTTGTGTAAGATGTCTGTTTTTTCTGTATTCCCTAATTCTGTTATTCACAAATCTCCTCCTTATAATATAAATGTATAGTCAACTTTACATTTACATTATAGTATATTTAGTTATAAATGTCAAGTACATTTTACATTTTGCATTTTGCATAAAAATAAACAGCAGCCTCATAAAAAGCTACTGTTTTTGTAATTTGAAATGTAGATAACATTTTATTCTGCAAACATTGGTGTAGATAGATATCTGTCGCCCGTATCAGGAAGC
>CADAVS010000189.1 GCA_902791425.1 uncultured Ruminococcus sp. | reverse complement strand
ATGATGCATAAATTTGCTTCGGTATGTCATATCCGTACCAAATTGCCGCCGCATAATACGGTGTATATCCAACAAACCATCTGTCATTATTTTCTGAGGTTGTACCGGTTTTGCCTGCCGTATAATTTGCATTCGGTATAGCCGCTCCTACACCTGTACCGCTTGAAACAACATCTTTTAACATCTGAGTCATAATATATGCCGTTGATTTGTTCATAGCAGTTTTTCCGTTCTTATCAGTTTCTATTACAACGTTGCCGTTTTTATCAGTTACACTGATGTAAGTATATGGCTTATTATACACACCGCCGTTTGCAAATGCACAGTAAGCCGCCGCCAGCTCCATAGTTGTCATACCATCTGTAAGACCTCCTAATGCCAACTGCGACAAACCTACGTCGGTGTAAACCTTGCCGTCTATATTTCTGCTTTGGACAAGGGTGCTGACACCTAACTTCTGTGTCAAAAAGTCAAAGCTGACCTGAGGTCCCATATCATTTATAATTTCAACAGGCGTTGTGTTTAAAGACTTACGCAATGCAGTTCTGACATCAACACTTCCGCGGTAGCTGTAATCATAGTTTCTCGGCACCCAACCATTGTACGATTTTGCTTTATCTTCATAAACGGAATATGGTGTAATCTCTCCATTTTCCAAAGCGGGTGCATACGCAGCAATCGGTTTAATTGTAGAACCCGGCTGTCTTGGCGACTGTGACGCACGATTTAACGTGAGGCTCGCCGTCTTTTCACCTATTCCGCCTGCAATACCTACAACCTGCCCTGTTTGGACATCAATAATCGTTATTGCTGATTGTACTCCTGTACCATAAAAATTACTTGCCTTACTGTAATAATCTTCAACAATTTTTTGAATCTCAGGATTATAGGCAGCCTTTATCTTCACACCGCCTGAATATACAATTTTTCTTGCAAGTGTATTAGAATATCCAAGTTCTTCTAAATCACTGATAACATCCGTTATAACCTGATCAACAAAATATGAATTTGTTTTTGACTTGTCAGTATCGTTAGAACCGTCCTTCTTTATCTTCAAATCTTCGTTTAAAGCAGCATCAAATTCATCTTCTGTTATATATCCAAGCTCCTTCATTTTAACAAGAACCAACTGCTGTCTTTTCTTGTTATTTTCGGGATTGTCTATTGGGTCATAAGCAGAGGGGTTTTGTGTAATTCCCGCAATTGACGCACACTCCGCAAGGGTCAGATCCTTTACTTCTTTTCCGAAATATGTTTTTGCCGCAGTTTTTACACCATTACATCCGTGAGACAGATATATACAGTTTAAATACATCTCCAATATCTGATTTTTGTCCATCTGCTTTTCAAGAGAAACCGCTCTTGAAATTTCACGTATTTTTCTGATAGGCGTCTGGTCATTTTCGCCTGTGACATTCTTTATCAGCTGTTGCGTAATCGTACTTCCGCCAAGGCTTGCACCTTTCTTCCCCGTAAGCTTGCCCCATATCCAAGTAAATGTAGCCTTTGCCGTTCTCGGAAGGTCATATCCCTTGTGTTCCATAAAACGCTCATCCTCAATAGATATAAAGGCTTTTTGCAATTCTTCAGGGATTTCCTGTATGCTTACCCATTCACGGTTCTCTGTTGAATTAATTTTTTGGAGCTCCACTTCCTTGCCCGTATCGGGGTCATCATATACTATCACAGAATTTTGATTGAGAGTCAGGCTCTCTGTGTCCAACTCGTCAATTCCTCCCCAATAACCAAAAACCGCTCCGACAAATGCTATACATACCACAAGCGAAAATACTATAAAAGTTGCTATAAATATTTTTATAAACTTCTTTACATAATGTTTCATATATAAACCTCTTTTTTAATATTTGCTATAACATTTTATATACTTATACATACTCTATTATAGACTAAAATTCTTTGTATGAAAAGACCAATATATGTTAATAATATATTAAATTAGTGTTACAAAAATTAACCAAACACAATATATGGGGGTTATAACGTGAAAGTTCCTTTCACGTTATGCCTCCGGCGGATTTAATTGCCCGTGCGAAATTTTCCTCGGCACTTGCCTCGGAAACGCACATGGGCGTAATAATCTCTTATCATTCCTTGCCCTGC
>CADAVS010000188.1 GCA_902791425.1 uncultured Ruminococcus sp. | reverse complement strand
TTTAATAACTATGTCGCCGACCTTTGTTATTTTCTTTTCATCGGCTGTTGCTTTGAGCTTTTCAATGGGAAGTTCGTTTATATCGATTGTACCGTCACTCAATATGCACTTGGGAATGATGATCCTTCTTTCTTCTACTACAGGATCGCCACTTTCTTCTTTTGCAGTCAGCCTTGTCATAATCTGACCGCCTATAATAGTAGATATTCTCTTGTCGTTAAGCTTTACTGTGTTTAGCATACTGAAAGTCTTCCTTCCTCTTTGATAAATCCCATGTATTTCTTGGGGTTTCTGATTTTGGTCTTCCCACAGAAATAATCTCGTTTGTTAGTTTCGATGTGGTGGTAATCATCGTAATCAAGTTTCGGACATTCGGGAAACAGCATTTCGGAATAACCTCTTTGCTCCTGAATGTTCTTGCAATGGAAGTAAGCATCCTCATTATTTGCTGTAATGATCTCCGTATAACGAGAAACATCAACCTCTGTTACAAATCTGATTGCATCTTTGTGATGATGCTTTACTCTCGGAAACCAACGAACAGCCGCCGCTGCTTCCTTTGCACTCTCTGCTTTGACTGCGAATGTTTTCTCGACATAGTAATCTCTGCCGACATGTCCACATTTAGCACAAACTTCGTACATGTTCATATTATAACACCTCTCGACATAAAAATCAATGACTTTTCTTTAACATTTTTTATTTTCGGTGAAATATTTTCTATGTTCCTCTCACCGTGGCTTCATTATAGCACCATGATTTTATCTTGTCAAGAGGTTTTCACAAAAAAGTTGAAATATTTTTTATGTTCACTTTTCTGTGGTTGTTTCAAAGTGAAATTGGACAATCTTCTAATCTATGAAAAAAGAGCATGAGAAAGGACATCTTCCCATGCTCTTTCACTTGTTACCAACACTTTTTACAAGGTGTGTATCCTCGGTCTTCCGCTTCCTCTTTTGTTACCTGCGAAGGGTTGCTCATATTACTGCACCCTGAATGACTATGATATTTCTTTCCCGACTTCGGTATCCATACCATTTCTCCACTTGTGGATTGGTTATCGCTGTTGTCGTTTTGCTCCGTAGTCGGTTTTTGAGTTTCGGTTGTTTCGCTGCTCGGTCCTGAACTTTCGCCGGTCGCATAGTTTATTGTAATTCCTGGCTGAACATTATAGCAGTAAATATTAAAGCAAATACCGTTACCCTCATCCTCTATCGAGTATGCTTCCATCTGCACTCCACTGCAGACAAGGTTGCTGCCTTCAAATATAGGGGTGATTCTGTACGCTACATGGTTTCCGGTTTCTCTTATGTAGTCTGCCACCATGTTTTCAAATGGGAGCATACCGTTGATGTTCATATAGCGAGTGCCGGTGATTAGATTCTGCTTGTTGGCATTTTCAGCCGAGAGTTGCCAGCCAATGAGATGACACCGATTCCAGAGATAACCGCCGGAGATACCGCTATACTTCGCTTGTACCCAACCTGATGGTTTTATACTGCTGATGCTCCCTCGTTCTTCATTTGCGCCTGGCATGATCTCTTTGCCACAAGAAGCAAGTGCAACACCACATCTCCCACGGCTGTCAAGGCTTGAGTATTTCTCATAGCCCTTGGTGGTTAGCTCCGAAGCACTAAAGTTTGGCTGATTGCCATTGACGATGGTATAAGCTGTTCCGCTGTAAGCAGGAAGCGAGGAGGGATTAACAGCGGTTGCTGATCCAGTTCCGACTCCTGCGTTATTGTTAGGATTCTCTGTTGGCTTAGAGGTTGTTGCCGGTGATTCTGTTTGGTTGCTGCTATTGGTTGTTGTGCTTGGCGATTCTGTTTGATCCGTAAAAGGTTGTTCGGTCGTGTTGCTACTATTTTCAATCGAACTTGATGATTCGGTTTGATATCCACTTGAACTATCTATATAATCCGAACCGTCCAGACTGCATCCGACAAGCGAAAACAGCATTACAACAGAAAGAATGAGCGCAAACGATTTATTCAATAATTTCATTGTTACACCTTCTTGTAAGTTTCAATGGTAATCTTGTCATGAGAAGAACCTTTTATATCAATGCTATCCACTTTCTTAAAGCCGTTTGCTTTGAGGTCTACATCAAAGACCTTGTCTGCCTGATATCTGCGATTCCAATGGCAGAGAATGATTTCACTTACATTTTCAA
>CADAVS010000187.1 GCA_902791425.1 uncultured Ruminococcus sp. | reverse complement strand
TCTTCGCTTAACATTGCGAATTTTTGTAAAGCTAAAGGATTTTGGAAAAGTGCCATTGAAAATCCCATAGGCATTTCATCACGCTGCATAAACTGTCCTCCAAAAATCTTTGTAATTATATTTTATCTCTTTATTGAATTACTATACTTGCGGACTTTAGCATATTGAAAAAATATAATACCAATAATAAATTAGAGTATATACAAAGCGAAATTTTGAGTAATTGTGAGTGCAATAGCACGGCAGTTAGAACAGTTTGCTAATCCGATAAGTACTGTCTGTAATTCTTGTGGTTTTATCCCAACGGTCGGATAACGGGAAATAAACTCCGTCCTTGGCTGCAGCACCCATATCCCAGGTTCCGTCTGTTGATTGTTTTTCTTTTAGCCAATCAAGTGCAAAGGATAGTTTTTCTTTGCCGGACTCATATCGGGTTAGAAGTTCTATTGCCGCCAAATAGCGGCTTGTCTTTTTGCTTTGAAATTCGTCCGGCACAATGTCGATACGGCTTTCATAAACATAGTAAATACCGTTTTCGTGTTTCAGCACATAATCAAGCATAAGATTTTCTGTCTGTCGGTCGAGCATACCGGGCAGTATGGATAACTGATAGAAGTTGACAAAATCGGTAAGTCTTCCGCCCCTGGGCTTTCTGCCGAACATCTGCGTATAACACGATTCATAATCGGTCTGTGAATAAGTGCCACTGCTAAACGCTTTAGTGATTACCTGTGCCCATTTGTCGGCAATCTCATTGGCAGACTCACATTGGTTTGTAAATCTTCGGATTCGGGCAGCAACAATCAGATCCACAAAGGTTTCAAAATCGTTTGACTTTTCGTTGCCCTCGGGCAGTTCACCTGTATTTAACAACGCCTCCATATAGGCAATTGCTCTCTTAATACATTCGTCTTCTGCGGTGTAGCCTAAACATTCTAAACGGGTAAGCGCTTGCTCTGTAGTAATCGGAGTATCACTATCTCTGCGCAAGGTATGAAAACATCCCCAACCACCGTCAGGGTGCTGCATAGAGATTATTTTATTTGCCCATTTTCCGTTTCTATAGTTCATGTTTCACCCGTCTTTCTGTACAACAAATATATGTGCAAACTCTGTGTCGTACTGATTCAAAATAGTCAATCCGGCGGCTTTGATGTATTCTACTGTTTTTTCCTTAGTGTCGGGGTATATTTTAATCTTGCGTGTGCCTGTATCAATATACTCGCTTTTGCTTTTGTCGATTGACAAAACGAATTTTCCATCGTCTTTTAGCAAGGCTGCCACTTTATTTATGGCAGTCTGCTTTTCCTCAATGTGCATAAAGGTTAAAGAGGAATATATCACATCAAATTTACGGTCAAATTTGTATGAAAGGAAGTCAGCACAAATCAATTCGACATTTCTATACTCAGCAAGGTATTCTTTTGCTCGGTCTATGGTTTTAGGTGAAATATCAATACCGCAAAACTGACCGCATAAGGGAGCTACACGAACCGCAAGGCGACCTGTTCCCACACCGATTTCAAGGACAGATTTATTATTATCAAGCTCCATACTGTCGATAAAGGCTTGTCCGTCCCATTTATCCATATAATCTCGCAACGGTTTCGGATCGTGTACGGGGTCGTTGTTTTCGTCTATTAATAAATCGTAGCGGTGGGTAACACTTTCACAAACGCACATACCTTTTGGTGTCAAATGCGACTTTTGTGTCTGCAATTATAAACCCATACTTTTTATAAAAATTAATAGTATCATCATCGGTTTCAGCGGTGATTTTACTGACCGCAAATTTACTGAAAATGTAATCTATAAGCATACTGCCGATACCTTGTCCCTGATATTCGGGTTTTACGGCAATATCCAATATTTCGGCGGTTTGTTCTTTTATTTTAAAAACAATAATTCCTTTGTATTCGCCGTTATCCGCATAGGCGTATGCCTTTATTTTGTCGTCTGCCTGATACTTTTCCGCACGGCTTAGCAACCGCTCAGGAGTTGGGTTAAATACGCTCGGAGCGAGCAAATGTAAAATAGCCGAGTCGCTTAATTTTTCTTTAACACCACAGATTGAATAAATAGTGCTAAATTTACCATATACTACTTTCATTTTACTCACCGTTTGATACTAATTCATTAAGTGCGGTATATTCTCTTAAATATATACCACGTTTTTCTT
>CADAVS010000186.1 GCA_902791425.1 uncultured Ruminococcus sp. | reverse complement strand
ATTACGCCCATGTGCGTTTCCGAGGCAAGTGCCGAGGAAAATTTCGCACGGGCAATTAATTCCGCCGGAGGCATAGCGTGAAAGGAACTTTCACGTTATTTCCTCCGTTAAAATTTGTGTATCTGTATGTTAATTTAACACAGATTTGAAAAAAGTGCAACCACATTTTTATTGAATTTGAATTTAATTGACAAAGTTTAATATGCAGGTTATAATGGTTACACATACGTTATATAAGACAGGTGAGAGGTAAATGAACACATTGCAAAATATAAAGATAACCGGTGAAGTGTTTTCGGAGCACGCCTTTTTGTCTTATATTCTATCCTTTGAAGGCAAAAATAAAAATGTTTCGGCGGAATATGTTTTCTGCCTGCCTGAAGGTGCGAAAATATCAGCATTTAAGATATGCATAAACAGCAAGATAATAAACTCTAAGATAGTAACCGCCTCTCACGCATCAATGCTGTTAAGCGGCAGAGATGCGTATGCCGTCTTAAAAAAGGTGAATGCCTGTGAGTATATGCTGACACTCGGCTCCGTGAACGACGGCAAGTGCGACATATTGCTGACTGCGTACGTTCCTTTAAACAAAAACAGAATAATACTGCCCTTGACCAAGGGCGGTTACGGCAATAATGTATCTCAGCACAAGGTGTCGATATGCCTAAATGTTGTTGATGGCAACAGCGGTGATATTTCGTCGCCTACACATAATATAATTGTAAATAAAAAGGCTGACGGCTGTGCAGAGGTATTGACTGAAAGCATTGCCGCAAACAGAGATTTTTGTTTAGATATAAAGGGCAGGGATAATAAAAATTCTGCCGTGCTTGTAGAGGGCGTGAACGGCGGTGAAATGCTGTGCAGAGTATCTATGCAAGACTTAAATTGCATAAAACCCAAAAAGCTGCTGCTGATATATGATAAGGATTGCGGCTTTTCAAAGGGCGAATCACAGCTTGCAAGGAGTTTTATTTATTATGGGGCAAGGTCCTTTGACGGAAGCTTTGCGGTTATGAGCGGGGATAAGTTCATAACAGACGGCTTTGTTGAAAACAATGACGAAAACATCAACAGTCTGTTGTATAAGTTAAGCGATACAGAAGTCGGTGACAGCTTTGCCTTATGTGCAGAAACCAACGATGCGGTTGTTGTGTGTGTTACAAATTCGGATAGGGTAATGCCCGATGATAAAACGTATTATGTTTCTGTGGGCAACATAAAAAAACTGTCAAACCAACACGTCTATCCCGATGATAATATTCCCGAGATAGCAAGGGAGGCTATTGAGTATTTTGTCAATCAAAGTGCGTATGAGAACATACGATTAAATTGCGGCAAGGCGGATGCAGAGGTGATAAGCATATCTCAAAACGGAGCAGTTACCGCATATGTAAGATATGCAGGTGTATGCCCCGATACGATAGAAATTATATGTGGCAACACAAAAACAGTTGCTTATATCTCAAATATAGAAGTATATAATAGCTATTTGCCGATAGGCTTGGTGTATGCGGATAAAAGAATAAAACAGCTTGAAAAAAGACTGTTGTCGTGTTCCCCTGAGGAGATACATAATATCCGCGAGGAAATGGAGCGGATAGGTGTAAAGTATTCCGCGTTGAATACGGAAACGGCTCTTGCGGCAGCTATGGGCGGAGTCAACGCGGTAATAAAGACGGTTATACCAAGCGATGCGGATAAAACCTTTGATATAGGAGTCAATGCAACGTCAATGTTCAAAGAAGGTCAAAGCATTGTGCCAAGTTATGCGTTTGCAAAAAGGTGTGCGGATTTAATTGTGCGTAGCCTCAGGGCAGATGGTGCAATTTGTGCAGACGGTGAAACAGATAGCGTTATAAGAAGGCGGCAGACCGAAATCTGCCTTATGGCTCTGATTGTTGCAAATATTAAAGCATACGAGGAATTTATGACTGCGTTAGAGAAAAAAAAGACGGATACATCTTATGCAAAAGCATTTTTGGCAAAAACCTTCGGCGAGCCGACATTTATCCCCGAAAACACAAAGCCTGACTTGTTGACGGCAGCGAGAGCCCTTTGGCAATGGACAAATAAAAATTTAAAAAATTCTAAATTGCAATATCAAATAGGACATTTTGAAAAAGAAAATCAGAGCAGTGATAATTAAAGATTTTACGAGGTAAATTGTTAATCCAAT
>CADAVS010000185.1 GCA_902791425.1 uncultured Ruminococcus sp. | reverse complement strand
ACTGCTGTATTTCATATATCCAATAGAAACTGAAAAAGGAACTGTTCGGGTTCGGTTTTCAAACCCAATACAATCCCTGAACTCCGAAATGTAACCTGATATATCACATTCTGCTACACAAACAAACTCATCACCGCCGACACGATAAACATCTGCTTTTGTGCCGATGGTCTTAAGCAAACAGTTTGCAACTGTCTTTATTACCTCATCTCCGGAATGATGTCCGTGCGTATTGTTTATTACTGTAAGATTATCTACATCAATTACAACAACCATAATTTTATCAAGCCTTAACTACATCATCTGCTGCCCCATTCTGTGAAAAGTTAAGCATAGATATTCCGGCAAAAGAAATTAAGTCTACAATAAGACAGACCAAAAAAGCCTTTCCGTATTTTCTTTTCAAAGTATCCCATGCTCTTTCTCTGAATTCTTTTGAAATCATCATTTTCTTTACCTCTTTTCTTTATTTTCTTATTTATGCGCAGTATAAGGAATATGACACGACTATAGGTGAAAACACTAATATTCTTTCTTATGATGATGCTTATGACATTTCCGAGTATGCGATAGCTTCTGTGCAGTATGCCGTCGGCAGTGGCTTGATGAAGGGAAAAGCAGAGAACACTTTAAACCCTAAGGATGACGTAACAAGAGCGGAAACAGCGCAGATACTATACAGGTTTATTGAAAGCAACAATTAAACGGAGGTGCGGCTATGTCTGATAAAGTAAGTTACAAAAGATTGTGGAAACTTCTCATTGATAATGATATCAAGACCGGTGCGGAGCTAAGTCAAAAGGCAGAAATAGCGCCGAGTACAATATCAAAAATGAGGCAGGACAAATACGTGTCCATGGAGGTGCTTGTAAAGCTTTGCCGTTATTTTAACTGTACATTTGATGATATCGTTGAAATAGAAAAAAATTGAAATATGTGTGATAAGATATGTTATGCACTAAATATATGACATATTTATTTTACACAGCAGAGGAGAAACATATATGCCGAATTTTAATGAAATGAGACTGCTTAATGGTTTTTTACTTGTGTTTTCTGTGTTGGTTACACTTTTTTTGCTGATTGGATCTGTTACAGATGTCAACCGTACAAGAACGTTTATGAAGCACTTTATTATATTGTTGATTTCAAATTTGTTTATGCAGTTAGGTGAGGCGGGTATCTGGTTTTTTGGAGGTGTACCCGAAAATGTTATCGTACTTAAAGTTTCGGCATTAATGTCGTTTGTTTTTAGTTATGTTTTGATAGCAAGCTATACCTATTGCTTACTGTATTTTGTGCGTGAAAAAAAGACGGTTTCATTATTACCTGGCCATATTATTGCAGGGGTATGTTGTTTTTTCATTATCCTATCGATAGTGTCGTTTTTTAACGGTATATTTTTCTCCTATGATGCGTGCGGCAATTTTGTATACGGCCCTCTGTATGGCCTTGTCAGGGTATTTGATTTGATTGGAATAACTTGGGAAATATTGCTTGTTTTAAGGTATAAAAAAATACTGACTCTGCGTGTGACATTGTTTTTGATTACTTTTACTGTATTACCGCTTGCGGCCATGAGTCTGCAGTTTCTTTGGGATCCTACACCCGAATATCTTGCTACAACTTTATCTCTTGTTGTCATCTATATTTTATTTCACGGAGAAATTGCAAATCGGTTGATAGAGAATGAAAAGCAGCTTGCCAAGGCGGAAAAACAGCTTTATGAAAGCCGTATTTCTGTTATGCTTTCTCAGATACAACCTCATTTTTTATATAATTCTTTGAATGCAATTCGAGGTCTGTGCCGCAAAGATCCGGAACAGGCAAGGGAAGCAATAGGCAGTTTTGCGGAATATCTGCGCGGAAATATGGATTCACTGAATAAAAGAGAGCCTATCCCTTTTATCCGGGAAATTTCGCATATAGAGAATTATTTGAAACTGGAAAAGTTTCGTTTTGGTGATGAACTGAAGGTTAACTATGATATAAAAGAAAAAAACTTTTTTATCCCTGCTTTAAGCGTGCAGCCGCTGGTGGAAAATGCTGTAAAACATGGCATATGCGAAAAGGAAAACGGCGGCACACTGACACTGAAAACATATCGTGACGGAGAATATATTGTAATTGAAGTGAGCGATGACGGAATTGGATTTGATGCGGAAAAATTAATCAGTGAGGATAAAGAACGATCACATATCGGAATTCAGAATACGAGAGAGCGCCTAGAGCGGCTGTTTGGTGAAAAAAAAAAAAAAAAAAGCTTG
>CADAVS010000184.1 GCA_902791425.1 uncultured Ruminococcus sp. | reverse complement strand
AGCTGCCTTATAAGATCGCGCAAAACGGTGGTTTTTCCGCTGCCGGGCGGTCCCGCTATTAAAAGACCGCCGCCGTTATAGCACCTTGCAATATCGTTTGCCGCGCCTAAAATTTCGCGCGCTATTCTTATATTAACAGAGGATACGTCCAAAAGCGCGCCGCTCTCGGTAAGGGTTCCGCAAATTCCGGCGCGGTGACCGTGCTTCATAATAACAAAGCCGTTTTTAAGCTCTTCGCCGTGGGCGTAAACCGAGCTTTGGCACAAAAGCTTAAAGCTTTCCTCAAGATCGCTTTTTTCCGCCTTTAAAAGCTCACGCGTAATGCAAAAAGAGGTTTGTCCGTTTCTTAAAACAAAAACCGTTTCGCCCGCAACGGTAAGCGCCACGGGCAGTCCGCAGCGAAGCCTTATTTCCTCGGCGTTTTGCTTTACAATGTCGGGCAGCCTTAAAAGAACGCCCCTTATATTTTCGCAAACGCCGTACAGTGCGCTTTCAAATTTTTTTGTTTTTTGTATGTCTTCCATTTTTTTCACCTCGCTAAATAATATGAAAAGGTTGTCCTTAATATTACCGTCTTTGTATTTTTTTAAAAAAATGTGGTACAATAAAAGACGAATGTGCCTATGGCATTATAAATTTTAAGGAGTGATTTTATGAAGAAACGCATACTTGCAGTATTGTTGGCAACGGTTCTTTTACTATCAAATTTTTGTGTTATATACGCAGAGGAGCAATCATTTAAAGAGGATATATATACCTATATTCTAAACGGAGGTAATGCCGTTATAACAGCGGTGGATGATGTTGACGGTGAAGTTATTGTGCCCGAAAAGCTCGGAGGCTATAATGTTGCAGAGATTGCTGACGGTGCCTTTGGGGGTAATGCCAATACAACATATGTTTATCTTCCTGATTCAATCAAAAAAATCGGTGCAATGTGTTTTGCGTATTGCAGCAATATTAAGGGTGTAAGACTTCCGTCTAATATAACAACGATAGATGATGGAACATTTTATCAGTGCAGAGCCTTGATAGGCGTGACTATACCTGATGGAGTACAGTCAATTAGCTCAAAGGCTTTTGCTCAATGTGATAATATTGTATCTGTTGCCATTCCAAATTCTGTTACAACTATTAGCGAAGATGCATTTGTTGACGACCCTGTAATCAGATTTCATTGCAGATTGAGCGAGGAGTGTCCTGCGTATTATTGGGGACTTGCGAGAGGTATAGACTGTGAGGAGCTAATCAAGGTGTATGTAAATGGTACAAGAATAGATTTTGACCAATCTCCGATTACAGAGCCTAAGAGATTTAGAACATTGGTACCTATTCGCTCTGTTTTAGAATGTATGGGAGCGGAAATTGAGTGGTTTGATGATATGGAGTATGCGGGCATAGATATTGACGGACACAGAATGTTGATAAAGCCTGATTCGGAATTTATGATGTTAAACGGCAAGAGATACGATTTGACTTGTCCAGCTATGGAATACAACGGAAGAATACTTTTGCCAATTAGAGATGTAGTTCAGGCAATCGGCGGAAAAGTCAGCTGGGACGAAGATACAAAGGTTGTAAATATAACATATAACAAATAATATGAGGGTTCACATCAATTGATGTGGACCTTTTGTTGTATTATTTTAAGTTATTAAATGCTATAAAAAATTTGTATTATATTCTTGTTTTGTGCAGATTGACAATTTTAATATAATATTCAAATTTACCTTGCAATTTCGACAGGTTTATACTAAAATAAATATAATAAATAAAATTTTATATTAAAATGATATATAAATGGAGGTAATTATTGTGCAGAAACTCGAGCAACTTTATGAAGGAAAGGCAAAAAAGGTATTCAAAACTGACAATCCCGAGGTTTTACTTGTAGATTATAAGGATGATGCTACAGCGTTCAATGGTGAAAAGAAGGGCACCATTACATCTAAGGGAATTATCAATAACAAGGTTACTAACCATTTTATGAAAATGCTTGAAGAAAAGGGTATCCCTACACACCTTGTTGAGCAGGTATCTGACAGAGAGACACTTGTTAAAAAAGTTACTATTGTACCCCTTGAGGTTATTGTGAGAAATGTTGCCGCAGGTTCGTTTTCTAAGAGATATGGCGTCGAAGAGGGAAAAGAACTTCTCTGCCCAACTTTAGAGTTCAGCTATAAGGATGATGCACTTGGCGATCCTCTGATAAACACATATCACGCATTGGCTCTCGGTGTTGCAACTCAGCAGGATATTGATACAATC
>CADAVS010000183.1 GCA_902791425.1 uncultured Ruminococcus sp. | reverse complement strand
CAAAAATATGCGTGAAACCTGCTACTTTAAAGATGATGATTACAGGCTATCATTTTTGCAGGGCAACTATGTTACAATGACAAATATGACAGATGCAGATGTTGACAGAATAATACGTTATAATATTCCGCGTATAAACATATCAATACACACCACTAATCCGGAACTCAGATGCCGTATGCTCCATAATAAAAATGCGGGGAAAATCAATGAATATTTAACAAGACTCGCTGAAAATGGATTAAACATCAATGCACAGATAGTATTGTGCCCGAATTTTAATGACGGAAAAGAGCTTGACAGAACATTATCCGATATAGATAAAATCGGGTATAGTGTAGAGAGTGTATCGGTTGTTCCCGTGGGCTTATCCGATCACAGACAAGGACTTACCGATATTAAGCCTTTTACAAAGGAAACTGCATCAAATACCATTGACCAAATCGAAAAATGGCAGAAATACTTTAAAGAAAAATACGGCCATAACCTGATATATGCAGGAGATGAATTCTATATAACTGCTGAGAGAGATTTTCCTGACTATGACGAGTATAACGGCTTTCCGCAGATAGAGAACGGTGTCGGTCTGTGTTCGTCATTGATAAACGAGTTTAACGATGCTCTTTCGGAGAAAAGAAACTTAACTCCCAAAACAAGAAAAACAGTTGCAACAGGGTATTGTGCGTTAAATGTCATCAGGGATTTAATCAATAAACTTGACGGAGATATGATAAAGGTTATCCCAATAAAGAATAACTTTTTCGGCAGTAAAATCACAGTTACAGGGCTTTTGACAGGTCAGGACATAATAAGTCAGCTAACCGGCGTAGATTTGGGAGACGCTCTTCTTCTGTCATCATCAATGCTCAGACACGGAGAAAACATATTACTTGACGATATAACCATAACAGATATAGAACAAAAGCTAAACATAAGTGTGGAAGTTATTTCAAATGACGGATATGAACTTCTTGACGCACTTCTTAAATAGAACGGAGGAAAAAAATGAAACCCGTAGTAGCCATAGTTGGAAGACCTAATGTGGGTAAATCAACTCTTTTCAACAAAATAGCCGGCAGACGAATTTCTATTGTTGAAGATACTCCCGGTATCACAAGAGATAGAATATATGCTGACGCTGAATGGTCAGGAAGAGATTTTACTCTTATAGACACAGGCGGTATTGAGCCTTCAAGCACAGATATCATCTTATCTCAAATGCGAAATCAAGCCAATCTCGCAATAGATATGGCTGATGTAATTATCTTTATGGTAAATATAAAAGATGGCGTTACCGCCGCAGATGGTGAGGTTGCCGCTATGCTTAGAAAATGCGGCAAGCCTGTTATACCCGTATGTAACAAAGTCGACTCACCTGGAAATCCGCCTCTTGAAATGTACGAATTTTATAACCTTGGCATAGGTGAGCTTTTCCCTGTATCATCAATTCACGGTCTTGGTGTCGGTGATTTGCTTGACGAAATCGTATCTCACTTCCCCGAAGATACGGGCGATGATGAGGATGAGGACGTTATTCACGTAGCAATTATTGGTAAACCAAACGCAGGGAAGTCATCACTGATAAATAAAATTCTCGGCGAGGACAGAGTAATTGTCAGCAGTATTGCCGGTACGACACGGGATGCTATTGACAGCACTTATGAAAAAGACGGACAAAAGTATGTTCTTATAGATACCGCAGGAATGAGAAAACGCGGCAAAATCAGCGAAGATGTTGAGCGTTACAGCGTTGTTCGTGCACTTAATGCAGTCGACAGGGCTGATGCGTGTGTTATTCTTGTTGATGCTACCGAAGGGGTAACGGAACAAGATACCAAAATTGCAGGCTACGCACACGATAACGGCAAGGCTTGCGTTATTGCTGTCAACAAGTGGGATTTGGTTGAAAAAGAAACCAACACAATGAATAACTTTAAAAATAAAATAAAAGATGGCTTTAATTTTATGATGTACGCACCATCAATATTTATTTCCGCAAAGACGGGACAGCGTATTGACCAACTGTTTGATTTGATAAATTCAGCTGTTGCAGAAAATTCAAAGCGTATATCCACCGGGCTTTTAAACGATGTTATAAACGAGGCGATAGCAATGGTTCAACCGCCTTCAGACAAGGGCAAGCGTCTTAAAATATATTATGCGACTCAAGCATCTGTAAAACCACCCACTTTTATATTGTTTGTCAATAACGCAGAGCTTGCACACTACTCTTATGTGAGATATCTTGAAAATCAGTTGAGAGCAAAATTCGGCTTTGA
>CADAVS010000182.1 GCA_902791425.1 uncultured Ruminococcus sp. | reverse complement strand
ATTATTTCTTCGATTGCTTTTTGTATATCAGGATATTTTTCAGATGACGATTTCCTGCCGCCACCCGATTTACGTACTCTATCCGTGTATCCTTCTCCGGCTTTTACTTCTTGAATACCTCTTCGGACTGTATTTACAGATGCACCTGATAATCGTGTAATAAGTGCCTGACCACCGTGACCAATTGAAATCGCTGTAGCTCCGAGAAAAAGTCTATACTGCTTCTCATTCAAAGAGCTTTTCATAAACTCAATTTGATTTTTCAGATTATTCTCATTGATAATTATAGAAATACCTTTACCTCCCTTTTTTAGTATGTCGTTATTATATCATATCTTAGGCATAATTTCAAGTTATTTCTTTAAGGTTCCTTGATAAGTTTATCTTATCCACTGATATTAAATGATAATTTGACTTTATCATATTTCTGTGGTAAAATCAATACATCAGGAAAAAACAAGGAGGACATTATGGAAAAGATAAAAAGCGTGGAAAAATTAGTGCCGGGATTTGCTCTTGCACTTGCAATAGCAGCGGTTGCAAAGCTGATTGAAAGCTTGCTGCCTATTCATTTAATCGGTGCGTCGGTTATAGCACTTTTCATCGGTATGATAATCAATCACTTCTGGAAACCAAACAAAATCTTTTCGGGCGGTCTGAAATTCACCTCGAAGAAGATACTGAAATTTGCAATTATTCTGCTTGGTGCAAGCCTTAACATCAGCATTGTTCTTGAGGTTGGAAAAATGTCACTGTGCGTGATGGTGTTCACGCTACTGACCTGCTTCGGTATCGGACATTTTGTCGGCAAGGCTCTGAAAATCAACTGGAAATTATCTAACCTCATTTCGGCAGGAACAGGTATCTGCGGCGGTTCGGCTATTGCGGCGATTGCACCTGTTATTGATGCTGACGACAGCGATATTGCCTATGCAATGTCCGCTACATTTCTTTTTGATATGGCAATGATTGTACTGTTTCCTATTATGGGTCAGGCAATGGGACTTTCCGATATGGCTTACGGTTTATGGGCAGGCACAGCAGTAAACGATACATCAAGCGTTGTTGCGGCAGGATATGCCTTTTCTGAAGCGGCAGGCGATTTTGCCACAATGGTAAAGCTCACCCGTACACTTTCAATTATCCCCACAGTTATCACCTTTGCTCTTATCAACGCACATCTTAAACGCAAGGAAGCCGGAGCAAACGGCGAGGCAGTCAAGGCAAAATTCAGCATTACAAAAATTATCCCTTGGTTTATTCTTGGATTTTTAGCACTTACTGTTATAAACAGCTTCGGTGTAATACCTGTGGCAGTTTCTTCGGGAATGAAGGACGTAAGCAAGTTTCTTATGATTTCAGCACTTGCGGCAATCGGGCTTAACACAAGCTTCAAGGATATGAAGAAATCAGGCTTTGCACCAATGCTTCATGGATTTATCATCTCAGCACTCGTAGTTGTGGTTGCTATTGCTGTTGAGTATTTTATTGGAATTGTTTAAATATGCATACTTTACATAGAGCTTCTCACACGAGAGGCTCTTTTTTATTTTCAAAACGAAAGGATGATTTCAGTATGCAGTTAGTGATTGCAGAAAAGGCAAGTGTAGGTTTTGCACTGGCTAAGGCTCTCGGTGTATATTGTTGCCCATACTTGTCAGCCTGTCAAGGTCACGGCGGATAGTGACCTCAGCGACACGTTTCAGATTGGTTACTTCGCACAGATGATCCTGAATATCCTTGATAGACACATACCTGTTCTTGTCGGTAAATCTTGATAGGTAATCTATGATGAATATAATGCGTTCCTGGTCCATTTTATCCTCCCACACATAATTTAAAGAAATCCCTGCTCTGTCACTCCGTCAGAACAGGGATATTTCTATTTCCTGTTTAGTTTTTTCTTTCAGCAGACTGTCGTACAACCGCTGTAATTATTATACCAAATCTGCCGTTCAACATCAATCCGCTTCGGAATATCTAAGTATAACGTTCTGGATTTTTATAGTATCAGTGGTTCCGTTTGTAAACATTCTATGAACTTTCGGGCATTTTATGGGGAAATCCTCAAATTTTTCGGTTAATAAGTGAAGGGGTATAACCTCTGAAATGAACGGAGCATTTCAGAGCCAAGTCGCTATGCTCCAAGTCCTCTTAAAAACGAGGCTGCTCAGGACTATAAGGCCCTGAGCGAGAAAAATGCTCGGAGAGCATTTTTTCAAACCCAGCAAGCTCTGCAAATCGTTTTACATAAACGATTTGCAACAGCTTGTCAGAGGGACACCCCTAAAACCCCGACTATGCAAAAAAGGAGATG
>CADAVS010000181.1 GCA_902791425.1 uncultured Ruminococcus sp. | reverse complement strand
ACCCCGGTAACGAGTGGCAGGAAATCGTGGGCGACTGCGATTACCAGTTATTCTTAGGCTGCAATGATGTTATGACCTCGGAGTTTTTCTCAAAGCAATGCGGTGAGATTACCGTAAGGGTAAATAATACAAATACGCCGATGCGACCGTTTTTGGATTTTCTGTCTCCGCAAAGGCCGTATATGCAGAATAAGACCAGCACAGGCAGAGCGCTTATGCTGCCCGATGAAATACGGCGGCTGTCGAAAGACAAGGCTATACTTTTGGTGCGCGGTGCAAAGCCGCTGCTTTTAAACAAGATAACGCCCGAAGAGCATCCGTCCTTTAAGCTGTTAAAATACTGCAAGGCGGCGGAGCATATACCCGCATGGAAGCTTAAAAAGCCGGAGAAAGTAAAGAACAAAAAAGTACCGCAATACAAAATGCAGTTTGAAATGCCGCTTGATACGGACGAAGACGAAAAGGAAAGCTTTGATTTATCCGATGGGATAGATTGCAGAAAGCTTCAGACAGTAAAGGAAAGGGATATATAATGAACAGAACATACAGACTGAGCGATGTTGTAAACGAAAGATTTTTAAGACTTCCGTTATCCTTATTTGCCAATCCTAATTACAAAAGGCTCTCGGCTGAAAGCAAGCTTGTGTATTCGCTGTTGCTTGACCGTATGAGCCTGTCTCAAAAGAATAACTGGATAAACGAGGACGGCGAGGTTTATTTAATTTACAAGCGCGAGGAAATAGCGGATATACTTTGCATTACATACAAAAAGGCGATAGCGGCGTTTAAGGAACTGATCACTGCCGGATTATTACTCGAAAAAAGACAGGGAAGAGGCTTTCCGAACAGACTGTTTGTGCTTAAATGCGAATTAGAGGACAGCGACGCCGGGGACTTCGGCAGCTCTTTCGATAACCCGGAAACAGACGAAAAAGAACCCGAAAACCCGCAGGATACGCAGATGTGCGAAAACGGCATATCTAAAGCTGACGAATCGGCATGTCTTAATATTCCGAGCACACAGCCCAAGACATTCCAAAACGGCACATCAAGAACTGCCGTTTTAACACATCAAGAAGTGCCGAAACGGCAGTCAATCCAAACGAATAATAATTATATTAAAAATATCTATACTGAGTGTAATCAATCGACCGATCCGGCGCTGGCGGAAATTTTACAAAACTGCGAATTAAAAAGCTTTGAAAGTAAAACAGCGC
Source organism: uncultured Ruminococcus sp. (assembly GCA_902791425.1). Classification (GTDB taxonomy): domain Bacteria; phylum Bacillota; class Clostridia; order Monoglobales; family Monoglobaceae; genus UMGS1820. Next base: position 1,107 of record CADAVS010000181.1, on the reverse strand, counting down.
AAATGCTTGAGAGCGCTGTCAGAGTGCTTTACTACAAGCAAAGCATTAAGCTGTCCGGTGCTGTGCTGCCGCAAACGGAAATACGGAATCTGTTACGGCGCGTCAACCGCGATACGCTTATAGACGCGGTGGAGGTGCTGAGGCATAACGAGAACGAGGTGCAAAACCCGCAGGGCTACCTCTACTCGGTTATTTTAAACGCCGTTAATGCAGATTACACAAGCACCTTGCTTGAGCTGCCGGACAGTATGATAGACAGGGAGATGCTCTATGCTTCTGACTAAAACGCAAAAGAAAATACTTGAAATTGTGCGGGAATACGGCGGTATGAAAGCCGAAATGCTCAAAAGGCTCTGCCCCGAAGCATATTCGTTTGAGGTGTCGCTCCATCAGCTTGAAGTAAACCGAAAGGTTGTACCTGTCGGGGAATATTACTGCGATGATACAGCTTTGATATGCGACAGAAATACCGAAACCGCGTTTGAGGTAATGCTGGCAGTATGCGGACACCCGCCCGAAATATACTGCCGCGGTCAGCCGCCTTTTTCGCTTACATTCTTCAGTAACAATATGTCCTTTTAATCCATTGGATATTTTCTTACAAAATTCAGGATCTTGACTATGTTCAATTGCGATTTGTTTTAGACGTACACGAACTTCATCACTTGGAAATCCTACTTCTCCCCCAGATGTATTATTATATCCAAATCTGCGATCCATCAATTGATATTGTTGAATTAATGATTGTTCAAGTTTTCCGGCTTCTTCTAATGTAAGATTGGTTGCTAAAATTTCGTGCTTAATGTTATCCCAACCATATTTCATTATTGCATTCCAAAAATGCCGATTCTTTTTATACCGATAACCATATTTTCCCCAGCGTTCACTAACTGACCGTGAAGTAATACCAACATACATCTTTCCATTCGGACAAGTATGCTTATAAACCAAAAATTTAATTGATCTATCTTGTAAATTCATTTGATTCACCTCATTATATATTAAAGGTTTTTACATCATCTGAATTTTCAAGTTCACCTAATGCTTTATATGTACCATCACTTAGCATAACTAAATGATCTGGAGTACCTTCAAAAACGGAGCCAT
>CADAVS010000180.1 GCA_902791425.1 uncultured Ruminococcus sp. | reverse complement strand
CGGCGAGGTCGGCAGCTTTGACGAAGGATATGAATTTGATGCGGTTGTGCTGGACGACAGTATTTTGCCGCATCCGCTTGACCTGAATGTTAGACAGCGAATAGAGAGGGCTGTTTATTTATCTTTGGATTTATGCGGAGGAATTAAAGCAAAATATGTTTGCGGTGAAAAAATTGATATGTGGGGAGAATGCAATGCTTGATTTATACATGGTAATTGTTTTACTAAACTGTTTTGTTTTAATAATTACTGCAGCAAGTGTAATTACAAACCGTCTTGTTACAAAAAAGAATAAATCAGAAATTGTCGTTTTATGTTCGCTTATCGGCATAGCAATTTTGGGTGAATGGATAGGTGTGAAAACAAACGGGGCGGATGCTTCTTTTATATTGCTGCATAAGATAGCAAAGCTTGTGGAGTTTTGTGTTGCACCTGCCATCGGTGTTATGGCCGCAGTTGCCTATGGATTGGTGAAAAAGAAGAAAACCATAGCTATTGTATTGATTTCTCATGCCGCATTTGAAATTTTGGCACTGTTTAACAATTGGGTTTTCCGTATTGATGACGAAAATTTCTACCACAGGGAAGAATTATATTGGATATACATTGTTACTTTTGCTCTGTCTGTTGTATATTGCTTTGTTTGCATTGTGCAGGGCAACAAAAAGTATCAGGCAAGGTTTGGAAGCGTATTGATTTTAATTTTGTGTTTTTTGGCGGCGGGAATTGGAAGTCAAATGCTTTATCCCGAAATAAGGGTTGATTTTATGTGCGTGGCAATCGGAAATCTTTTGCTATATAACTACCGCGGCAATGTTGTGAATCAAGTTGATAAAACTACGCAGCTGTTAAACCGAAGATGCTATGAAACAGAGATAGAAAATATGAAGCCTTCGGCATATGTATTGATTTTTGATATTAACAAGTTTAAACAAATAAACGATACTTACGGCCATGCCGAGGGTGACAGAGCTTTGGAGCTGGTTGCACGGCAAATATATAAGGTATACGGAAAGTATGGCGCTTGCTACCGTATCGGCGGTGATGAATTCTGTGTGATTATGTGGAAGAATTTAGATAAAATTAAAACACTTAATTGTAGTTTTCAAGAAACGATAGAGAATATGAATCAAAATAACATTAAATTATCCGGCGTGTCTTTGGGTTATGCATATTATGATGAAAAGAAAATGAATATAAAAGATGTTATTGCACAAGCAGATGAAATGATGTATAAGAATAAATACGGAAATATGCCAAATTGACGAGGAGGAATTATAAATGAAAAAAATTATTTCAATTATGCTGGCACTGACAATGTTTTGCTCGTCCGTAGCAGTGTTTGGTGCCGAAATGGTTGTCACAGATAAAATCACTGTAACCATGGATGGCGAGGACATGGATTTTGATGTGGAACCGGTAATGGAAAACGATAGAGTTTTAGTGCCTTTCCGTGCTATTTTTGAGGCACTTGGCTGCAATGTAACATACACTGAGGCTGACGGTAAGCAATTTGTAACGGCAATGCGCGGGGATAATCAGCTGATTATTGAAATTGGCGCTTACGATATGTGCGTCAACGGAAATGTGGAAGCACTTGATGTTCCCGCTGTCATCATAAACGGAAGAACACTTGTGCCTGTCCGAGTCGTTTCCGAAACCTTTGGTGCAAATGTCGAGTGGATAGACGACTCAAATACAGTGGCTGTTGCAACAAAGCAGGGACAACACAAAATAAAAGCTGTAACCGGAGAAAAGAATATAAAGGACGAAAACGGCACGATCCTTATATGCATAGCATATTCGTATCCGGTGATTGATAATTATGAAAAAAACGGATATGTAAGTCAGCTTAATAATGAATATAAGGCTTATGCGGAAAGCTTTGTAAAGGATGCAGAATCAAATACAGAGGATGCAAGGCTTATGTATGAGGAAATGGGTGCGAATTACCGCCCGATGGAGTTTAGTCTTTCCTATGAAGTACAGACCGACAGAAAGGGCATCCTTTCCGTTACAAATTATGGTTACTATGACCTTGGCGGTGCTCATCCGAGCACAACAAGACAGTCAAGAACCTTTGATATGGTAAACGAAAAGGAACTTGCACTTTCCGATGTTGTAAACGGTAACGACGACGAACGCCACACAATGGTTTATGATGTTTTTATAAAATATTTTGAGGAAAATTACGAAGGCTTTTCTGAAGAAACAGCGGAGAAAATGACGGCGCGGAAAAAGTTGTGTAAATAGTATAAAAACGAGCCTCCTTGGTGAAAATTATGGTAGAAATAATTTTTATCAAGGAGGTTTTTCGACATGAA
>CADAVS010000179.1 GCA_902791425.1 uncultured Ruminococcus sp. | reverse complement strand
TTAAGTGTGGTAAACACATTATAACATATTAAAATATCAAAGTAAAGCCATTGTTATATAAATCTTAAAGGTGTGCTGTAGATAAATCAATGATAGGTAACACTTTTCTCAAAAAAATAAGATGAAAGTGTATTGGAACAGAATTTGTTGTGTTGAGAGGAGCCGTAGGCGACGAGCAACACAACAAATTCTGCGCTCATCACATTACCGCCAGATAGTCGGCAAGTACCGCATTAGGACTTCTGTATTTAAGACAGCTCTTTGAGATATTGTTTGAAATTTTGTTGTATTTGGCAAGTTGCTTTCGACCATCCTCAAGGCTGAACATTCGCATTTTACTGTAAAATCTCTGCTCATCAAGTCGGTGCTGACGCTCCACCTTGCCGTTGTGTCGCGGTGTTGCCACTTGTATTCTGTGGTATTTAATTCCGCATTTCTCTAAATGTTCTTCAAACAATGTTTTATGGCTTGATTTCTTTACTAACAGGGCATTTGTCCATTCCGTTCCGTTATCTGTTTGCACCTCTCTAATCGGAAACGGAAATTTCTCTATTAACTTCTTTAAAAAGTCCAACGAACTGTAGGTGCTGTGTTCATCATACATTTCTCTGAAACAGTATCTCGTACACTCGTCGACTGCTGTATATTGGTAGTATTTCTGCCCATTTGCAACACAATACGCAGGCACAAACTTTACATCTATTTGTACCTTTTGTCCCGGATAGTCTGCCCGCTGGTACGGCTTTGGTTTGTAACCTTTTCTCTTTTCAGGTATCTCTTCTAATTTTAACCTTTTTATTGCCCTTAATAGGCTGTTGTAACACCGCGTGTAGCCGTTTTCTCGGAGCTTATCCCACAGCATCATTTTGTCCTTGGTTCTGCGATAATATCTTTCGATCATTGCATATTCTTCTGCCGTTTGCTGCCTTGGATGGCTATGTGGACGGTGAGAGCGGTCGACCAAACTTTTCCAGCTCTTACCGTCATATCTTGCTTTCCATGCGTATATGGCTTTTCGGCTTATTTTGTAACGAATGCTCGCCTCTGTTACTCCGTTTTTTGCAGAATATTTAATTACCAGTTGACGAAAGTGGGCTTTTGGTGATATACTTTTCATCGGAAAAACAACTCCTTTGTGCCGATGTTGGGTTTGGTCACTTTACATCTTAGCACATTTGAGTTGTTTTTTCTATTCTTTCTGTTACCTATCTATTGTATCATAACATGAAAAAGGTTTTGCGGTTTATTCAGCAGACATTAGTCAAAACAATCGTGCCTAATCAATAAGCCTTGATCGGTCGGATTAAACTTTTTGCCGCATATTTTAACAGAGTCGAACGGGGTTCTGCCAATATTAACATACTCGGCTTTGCCGGGACAAATAGGATAAAAACCAAGCGTACTGAAAATAAACCAAGCCGACATTGTTCCGTTTGAAAATCTCAAGCTTGATTTTGAACCCTGTTTAATATTGACGTAATCAATTAAACTCATGAACTTGAATATCCTCCCTTAATCTAAAGTTGATCTATCTAAGAAAGCGGACAGATCAGTATAACGGACTTCGGTTATGGCGCTCGGAAGATCGAAAAAAGAGCTGCCCGGCTTGCAACAAAATTATGTTGACGAATGTGAACGTGTGGAAGTTGAACGCCGCTTTAACCTTGCAAAACGCAAATGCAATCTCGTCACGGTTACTGCGGAACTAACCGATACAGCCTTCCACTGTATCGCTATGTCCATCGTCGTTCTCAACCTCAGAAAGCTCATGCTTTCTTTGCTTCAATTTTCGAAACAGCACTTTTATATTTCGGATTTTTTGAGTTCTCTTTTATTCAGGAGGCATTCTCTATAGGTCATAGCCGTAGGTTTATTATTCCATACAGGTGGCATAGCCGCAATATTTATTACCTCTTGCATATTACTTTCCAAAAATTCCGCGGAAAGCTTTATTTGAGGTAAGAGTGAAGAGGTAAGAAGTACAAAGTAAAAAAGCAAAAATCCCGCCCACTTGCGTGAATGGGATTTTTGCCTAATCCCATCAATATTGATACAAGAAAGACTTTACCCTAAAAATGGGGTGTAAAGTCTTGCACGGGTGTTCTGCGGGTTTCAAATTACAGAGAACAAACCGATGGGGGTTGCCTCGCGCGTGGAGAACTCACGTATGACGATCTTGAGGTACATCACATCGTGAAGCTGACAGACCAGACCTGTTGCTTGAGGACGGAAATCTGATTTGCCTTTGTGTCCGGCATCACGAGCGGGCAGAGAGTGGAGAGATTCTGAAAAAGGAATTATATGCGTTGGTTAAAACGAGAGATGA
>CADAVS010000178.1 GCA_902791425.1 uncultured Ruminococcus sp. | reverse complement strand
GGCTCCGCCCTCTTGTGCTTTGCGGATTCTATCTTCGCTTTCGCTCGATATAATCCGAGCACTGCGCTTCACCGCCTCGCTGCTTCCGCCACCGGCGGCGCTTCGGCGGTTCACCCGTTCACGCGGAAAACCGCGCGCTTCGGGAGTTCGAGCCCTTTTCCGTATACAAAAAAATACCGCCACCGCCACGCGGTATCGGTATTTTTGGCAGGGGTAGAGAGACTCGAACTCCCGGCACGCGGTTTTGGAGACAATGTCGAGTTAAGAGGACCGTTCAGATTGTTCCCACTGTTGAGCCGTTTGTAGCACTCGGTCTTTTGAACCTTATGCCTTTTGATGCTTTATTGATGCTATGTAAAAATCTCATCAAATTTGATGCCCAACTGTCAAAAAATCAGCACACTTAATTTTATTTAAGTATAACATACATTTCGTGAAATTGCAAACAGAATTGCACGTGTAAGACAATAGAATGAATTAAGGAAGAATGAGAATCAGGTGTTATGCTTAAGAACGATACAAGGCGTTTTTGAGACAATTTCAACCGAGTAATCTATAACCGCCATATCAAAAAATGGTATGACTTAAACAAAGAAAAATGGGACTTTAAAAATGATATAATAAATATTTAACTGACATCACATAATAAAGAAAAAGGAAGTGGTTTATAATTGGAATTTATTAAGGTTATTCTAACTTCTATACTGTCAGTGGTATCGCTGTTTGTGATTGCAAAAATAATGGGACACAAACAAATGGCACAGCTTGATTTTTTTGATTATATTACAGGTATCACCATCGGCTCAATAGCAGCAGAGCTTGCAACAGAATTGGAAACACCGTGGAAGCCTCTTGTTGCAATGATAATCTATGGTCTTGTTGCACTTGGGCTAACGATACTTGCACATAAATTTCCTAAAACCCGTAAATATGTCAACGGAACACCAACCATTGTTATGGACAATGGAAAGCTATATCGTGAAAATATGAAAAAGGCAAAGCTTGAGCTTTCTGAATTTATGGTTTTGTGCAGGCAGGAAGGATATTTTAATTTAAACGATATTCAAACAGCAGTATTTGAATACAATGGCAGAATTACAATTTTGCCCAAAAGTGAAAAAAGACCGCTTACTCCGGAGGATATGAATATTACCCCCGAGAAAGCGGAAATATGCACAGAGATTATTATGGACGGTCGTATTTTGCATGAAAATTTGAAAAGGCTTGGACTTGATTTGACATGGCTTGATAAACAATTAAAGAAGCAGAAATATGATAATGCAAAAGAGATATATTTAGGAATATGCGATAAAAATAATAACCTCACTTTATTTCCGTCAAACTAATTCTTACCTTTATCATCCTTTGCCTCGCATATCGCTCTTTGCGTCGCAATAGTTGCCAATGTGTCACCTAATTGGACTAAAACTGTCGCAAGTAGAGTTGTTTCTTCAATGCTTAACTTGCTTGAAATCGCATTTGCTATTGCAGTTATAGATGCAGTTAATTGACAAGAATTCATTATACTACCTCCTGATAATTCTATAAAAAGTACCTTAGCATATATTTTATTCAAATAGTAATCTTTAATATATGATATGAAAGAGGTAAAGAGTGAGTTACTCAACAATATCCATTTTACCATATCAAAAAATGACACGCCTTAAACAAAGAAAAGGCGGAATCGAGAATTGAAAAGTTCTCGGTTCCGCTTATTTCATTTACGGCAAAAATTCGGGCATAATTTTATATCTATTAACGCCGTGATTTGTTGAACGAATTAAAATGTCTTCGGAGATTGTTGCAAGAAGTTTCTTTGTGAATGTGCCGTAGCCAAGATAACCGTCAAGATTTATGTGCGAAATAACAACCCAATCTGTGTCAGGCTGTCTATTGGCAATATAATACTTGATTAAAACGGTTACTCCCTCAATACAATTCTCGGGAAGCATCTCATGGAGCTTATCCAGAATTAAATCGGGAATTTCGACTTCTTCTTCACGAAGAGGTCCAAGCTCAATAGCATCGGATATAATTCCGTCAAACCGTATTATCCACCCGTTTATGGTATTAACATCATAAATTGAAGTATGAAATTGCTCAACCTTTTCTCGCCATTTCTTTTCGAATTTACTTAAATATCCGGTCATTTTCGTGGTTGCAGCTACGCTGACCTTGTCAGGGTTCTTTTTTACATAAGCTACAATATTCGCTATATGCCTGTAAAGCCAACCTTTGCCATTCTTATCAACAAGCTCGGGGAATTCATCATGCAAAGCACGAAAATCGGTTATATATTGCCAATCCTCTAAAGGTTTGGCATTTTTCTTATCCGGAACACTGCACCATGCACGGATTGCCCTTTCTGCACGTGCA
>CADAVS010000177.1 GCA_902791425.1 uncultured Ruminococcus sp. | reverse complement strand
AACAAATCGTCAGATTTTAATACCTCTTTCGTTATGCTTGAGCCGTTTAGGATTGTTCCGTTCGTAGAACCTAAATCTTCAATATAAACTTCATCATTTTCACTATAAACCTTACAATGAATACCTGATACGGCGTTGTCTGAAATTATTAAATCGTTGGTTGATTTTCTTCCGATTGTGGCTGAATTTTTAAATTCAAGAACTTTCAAATCAGGATTATTTGTGCCTGTAAATGTGATGCGGACAGATGGAAGCTCAGGTTCAACAGGCTCAGGCTCAGGCTCCGGGATAGTTTCTTCCGTGTCGACTGTGCTGCTATCCTCATCCGTTTCTTCCAACGGGGTGTCAATATGTTCATCAATAGGCTCAATCGGAGTGTCGGCTTTCTCGATGGCTTCGTCATCAACTTCCACTTCGGTTTCATCGTATGACTCAGCTGTATCAATGTTACTGCCCTCTGCATTTTCTTCGGGCATATCCGAAGATATATCATCAAACGGAGAATTGAGTTCTTCGTTGCGTAATTCGTCGTTTTTATTTTGCTTTAAAAATAATGCCAGCAGAATGAAAATCATTCCGAGTAAGAACAATGCGGCACCTGCATATAAAATATAGTCGATGACTTCAATCTGACTGAGTGATGCAATGGGTGAGTCGTCGTTTGTTCCGTAAACGGATATTATATTTGCAAATACAGCTATAAGAGTTGCCGGTATAATATAATTTCTTTTTTTCATTTTAAACTACCAATGCCTTTCTTTGCATTTTAATGTTATACATTTATAGTAATAGCTGAGTATGAATCCCGAAATCTTGTGTATTTTTTGTGAGTAATATTTTTTTCGACAATTGCCACCATTTTATTAAGCCAATCTTGAGCACTGTCAGAACGTTTTAAGGTCTTTTCAACCTGTCGCTCGTGGATGTTCTCCCAAAATCCGTCAGAGCATACAAGAAAGCTGTCTCCCGGGCGTAATACCTCAGGCTGAGAAAAGTGGGGCGTTGAATCACACCCTTTTCCAAGAATACGGGTAAGGTTATACCTTGTGTTTTGCCGTCTGATTTTAGGATATCTGATATCGCCTGCCTCGTATAATGCATAGGCGCTGCTGTGGTCAGGTGTAATTTCATACAAAAGCTTATCACGCAAAAGATAAATACGGCAGTCGCCAATATTACCCCAAACGGCAACCGAGCCGTCTGTCAACAAAAAAGACATACACGCACGAATAGGAAGCTCGTAATCATCAATTTTTTGACTTGCGTTGTTAAAGAAATCGGGAACAGAGGTTTTGGTGATCATACCTGATGATTTAAAATCGCCGACAACGGACTGAACGGCAATTTCGGCCGCAATCGGTGTTTCGCGTCCGTCTGCAAGTGCAAAGCAATAACTGCTTTCATCCTTGAAAATCGTGAGATAATCTGAATTATATCCTTTTTCGCCTTGCTTTGTAACTGATGCGTAATCCAATAGTGTTCACCGCCTCGCTTTATGTAGTAAATACTGCATATCAGTATACAATAAAATCAAAAAAAAGTCAAATAAAAATATTGATTCCTATAACTTGATTTTTCATTAAAAAAACGACACTTTTGACCATTTACCCCATTATGCTTATTAATTTTTCTAAAAAACAATGCTTTTTAGGTGGTAAAGTCATTAAAAAATAGGGTTCGAAAAATCTTTCGGGAAAAACCAACACCTATAAATGACACTTATAAAAAGGCTCCCTTGTGTAAAGGGAGCTGTCAACGAAGTTGACTGAGGGATTGTTTGACTTCATTATCTATAAGCATACATATTCCCTCAAAGTTTTTATTTATATCAAGATTTGATATTCTTATAACTTTTAATCCATATTGTTTTAAAAACTCTGTTCTCAACGCATCTTTTTCTATTCCGATATCTTCATAATGTTGCGAGCCGTCCAATTCTATAACAAGCTTTGCTTTGGCACAGTAAAAATCAACAATATATTTCCCTATAACTTTCTGTCTTATAAACCTAACAGGGTATTCTCTTAAATAATCATACCAAAGATGCTTTTCTTCTTTTGTCATATTATTTCTCAGTATTTTTGCAAGTGGTACAATCTCCTTGTTGTGTTTATAGTCCATTACAATCCCTCCGAGTTGCTTCGCAACACACCTCCCTTTACACAAGGGAGGCTTCTGATAGTGCTTTCTTGCAGATTATATTATCATTTTTAATGCTTTTAGTCAACATAATCATTTTTTTGCAAATAATTATACATCAACTGCAAAATCATTTTGAGATTTCAACGAAAAGTCTGTTTCACAGAAAATAAAGTTATAGGTATTAATTTTCGCTGTTATAAGCAGTTTTGCAGTTTTGCCTGCATTGTAACAACATT
>CADAVS010000176.1 GCA_902791425.1 uncultured Ruminococcus sp. | reverse complement strand
CAAGGGGAAATTACTACAAATATTGACGCTGTAAAAAAACAGAAAGCTTTTATTGATGAGATACACGAAACGGGCGGCGAGGTATTGATGTCGTCCCATGTGCTTCGATACATTCCAAAGGAGTCTGTTCTTACAATTGCCCGTCTGCATAAAGAACGGGGTGCTGATGTTTCTAAGATTGTTACTGAAGCAAATACATCCGAAGAATTACAGGAAAATATGGAAGCATCCTTGCTTTTAGAACGAAAATTAGGATTAAAACATTTGTTTTTGTGTAATGGTACGATGTGTAAACTGCACAGGAAAATAGGTCCGTTTCTTGGTTCAAGTATGTGCCTTGTGACAGAAGATAATGCTGATATACAGAATCAGCCGAGAATTTCAGAAATTAAGAGCATATTAAATATTATCGAGTGAAAAGGGGAAATATTGTGAAAAAGAAAATATTAGTGCTTGGAGCAACAGGTGCAATGGGCGTATATCTTATCCCCGAGCTTTTAAATATGGGATATATGGTAGACGGAGTTTCGGTTGACGATATAAAAAGCGATAACATAGATTTAAGATACATAAAGGCAGACGCAACCGATATAGGATTTCTATCAATATTATTACAGAATAAATACGATGGTATTGTGGACTTTATGATTTATCCGGATAAAAAGAAGTTTGAAACATATATGAAGTTGTTTCTGGATAACACAAAGCATTATATTTATTTATCAACATATCGCATTTATGCCGAAAGTGAAGTGATAAGCGAAAAGTCGCCAAGGCTTTTAGATGTTTGCGATGACAAATCTTTGTTAAGCACAGGGGATTATGCAATTTATAAGGCAGAATGTGAAAATGAACTGAGAGTATCAAAGTACACAAATTACACAATAGTACGTCCGGCTATAACATATTCAAAAAGACGTTTTCAGCTTACAACACTTGAAGCAAATGTTTTGATATACCGAATGTTTAAAAACAGAACAGTAGTATTGCCGGAGGGCGCAAGAAATGTTCAGGCAACAATGAGTTGGGCAGGCGATGTAGCTAAAATGATAGCCAGATTGCTTTTCAACGAAAAAGCATATACCCAGACTTACAGTGTATGCACAAGCGAACATATGACATGGGGCGAAATTGCCAATATATATAACAAAATATATGGATTAAAGTGCGTTTGGGTAAATGATGAAGATTATATAGGTATAGTAGGCGGTAGTATGGCATCAAGAAATCAGCTTATTTATGACCGCAAGCTTAACAGAGTTATGGATAACTCCAAAATTCTTGAAGCAACCGGAATGAAGCAAAGTGAGCTTATGCCACTTGAAAAGGGTTTAAGTTATGAACTGAGTCGCCTGAAAAAAGCCGATATAATTCCAAATATTAAAATAAATGACAATATGGATAAGTATTTAGCAGAGCACAAAGATACAAAAATGTATTAAATCCTGCGGCATCTATTTCGTCTGCAAAAGCCATATTTTATGGACAATATAGATGCCGTCTGTATTGTCCTATTTTTATACATTTTTTGAGCATTTCATCAAAAAATCAGAGTGGGAAGTAAACAGTAGATGCCACGACTTAAACGGGAGACACCTTAAAAACAGTGGGTGTTTCAATGATTTTGCACACATCGTCAATGTAAAAACGCATTGCTGATATTTAAAAGTCAGGAAAATGGATAGTATTCATGTTTGTTTTACCTACGCAGCTTATGTGAAAATTTCTAAAATCATATTTGAGAAGCGAAAATTTATATTTTCTAACTTACACACTTTATTATACACTCTTTATTCTGACGAGATCAGAATTGTTGCTATGGAGCAGTAAGATACCACCGGATATACGCAAGAATTAGAGGATGCCATATGGAATCCTTGAACATTTACGGTGTGTATCATTTGACGCTTATCACATATTATGATTTTTAAAACAATGCACCGCGTTTGCCTGTTTTTAGGTCAAAAGCGGTGCATTATTCTTCGAAGAAAAGTTTCGGAGTGAACAGAATTTGTGTGCGATGGCTGAAAATGCTCTGATTTTAGCAAACCATCCATTACTCTGAAACTTTTCTTTTTGAAAAAATCCCGTTGTTAAGGTGCTTTCGGGCAAAAAAACAGAACCGCAATTTTGTATCAAAATTGCGGTTCAGATTTGGTACACCTTCGGGGATTCGAACCCCGGACACCCTGATTAAGAGTCAGGTGCTCTAGCCAGCTGAGCTAAAGGTGCGTTTCTTAAGCACGAAATATATTATACTACGCTGAGATACAAATGTCAAGTGTTTTTTATAAAAAAACATATTTTTTTCTTTATGGTTAATGGTAAAATGAAATCGGACATATAGAAAGAGCCATAGCAGAAGTGGTATAATTGAAGTAATGACCCAACAAAAAACCACGGAGGATTGCTA
>CADAVS010000175.1 GCA_902791425.1 uncultured Ruminococcus sp. | reverse complement strand
GCTAAGTCATCAGCTGTAATCTTCAGGCTGTTTGCCCTGATAAATGTAGGATGCGGTTTTAAGCTGTCGCTTAAAATTTCCTCACATTTTTCTCTGCCAAACTGATTGAAAATCTTTTTGACAAGCCACAGCGGACAGGAATATTTAACCGACATAGCCTGGCAAATTTCTCCCTCAGGCTTAGGGAGATTATCAATATTTCTTGCAATATTACGCAAAATGCCGTTTATAAAGCCTTTTGCACTTCTCGCCTTTTTTTCCGCAATTTTAACCGCCTCATTACACGCGGCAGATACGGGAATTTTATCCATAAACAAAATCTGATATGCCCCTGTACGCAAAATCTGCAAAACATACGGGCTTATCTTTTTCAGCTTAAGTTTTGAAAAAGACTGAATAATAAAATCAATATAGATTTTATTTCGTAATATACCAAGCAGAGCCTCATTCACAAAGGCTCTGTCCCTCGGCTCAAAATTCTTCACCGTATCAAGCACGGCCTTTGTGGAATATTCACCGTTTTTCTCTATATTAAAAAGTGCATCAGATACCGCCTGTCTTGGACTAATGCTCAAACTAATCTCTCCTTCTGTTGCCGAAAATCAAAATTATTCTCAGCAAACTCATTATAGCACTAAATGCCGCCGCAACATAGGTAAGTGCCGCCGCACTTAACACCTTTTTAGCCCCTGCGGTTTCGTCAGTCGTCAGCAAATTCTGTCCCTCAAGAGTCTTTATGGCTCTGCTGCTGGCGTTAAACTCAACCGGCAATGTAATCAGCTGAAACAGAACAGTTGCAGAGAACAATATTATTCCCAATTCGACAAGCGTATAGGAAAGAAACAATCCGAGTATAAGAATAGGCATTGACATCATATTGCAAATATTAACTGCAGGCACAATTGCATTTCTTATTTTTATAGCCGTATATCCTGTGGCGTGCTGAACGGCGTGACCAACCTCGTGTGCCGCAACACCTATTGCACCCACAGATGTACTGTCATATGTCGCCTCTGACAATCTGACAACATTTGTCCTTGGGTCAAAGTGGTCGGTGAGGTTTCCGTTTACGCGTTCAATCTTTACAGAGTACAGACCGTTCATATCAAGGATGCGTCTTGCCACCTCTGCACCTGTATAGCCAAAACGATTATTCACTTTTGAATACTTATTAAAAGTGCCGTTTACATTTGCCTGTGCCCACATTGATAATATCATAGCGGGAATAAGCAAAATCCAAGTCCAATCAAAATAAAAATATGGAAACATATTAAATTCCTCCTTGTATTATAATAAACCTATTTGAGCTTTACGCCCTCGTTCAATGTATGTCCGTTCAAGTAGCTGGAAACACTCATACGTTTGCCGCCCTTAAACTGAATTTCATCAACACATATATAATCTCCGTCACCGCAAGCAATCTCTATGCAGGTTGGCTTTACTGTTATACTGCCCGGCTCTAACTTGGTATCTCCACCGTAATATGCGTGAATTATTTTAAGGGTTTCGTCACCATACTGCGTATAACTCATAGGATACGGATTCATACCTCTGATTAAGTTAAGCACCTCACTTGCAGACTTTTGCCAATCAATATGCCCTGTTTCTCTTGAAATCATAGGAGCATAGTTTGAAAGCTCATCATTTTGCTTTTCACGGGGTGCTGTGCCGTCTGCTATCGCCTTAATAGTTTTGGCAAGAACCTCCGCTCCCATAACCGAGAGTCTGTCGTGAAGCTCACCATAGGTTTCTTCCTTGCCGATTTCCGTTTCAAGCTTATAAATCATATCGCCTGTGTCAAGACCTTTTTCCATATACATAGTTGTGACACCCGTCTTGTCCTCGCCGTCAATAACGCTCCACTGTATCGGTGCCGCACCCCTGTACTTTGGCAAAAGCGATGCGTGAACATTTACACATCCGTACTTTGGAAAATTCAAAATATATTCAGGCAAAATCTTGCCATATGCCACCACTATAATGATATCAGGCTGTAAGCCTTCAAGAACAGGCAAAAGTGCTTTATCTCTGAGGCTCTCAGGCTGATAGACAGGAATATCATTTTCCCCCGCACATACCTTAACAGGCGGAGGTGTCATTTTATGGCCTCTGCCCTTCGGTTTATCAGGCTGAGTTACCACGCCGCATACGTCATAATTATTTTCTATAAGTGTCTTAAGGCAGGGGACAGCGAAGTCCGGTGTGCCCATAAATAATACTCTCATTTTAATACCTCATAAATACATTTATACACAATATATTTTACATCATATCTAAATATTTATCAAGTATTATTTATAAATGTTTACAAATTCGTATCTGCAGTTGTCAAACATATGTTACATTTACATCCAAAAAAGTGATAACATAGTTTTGCTTAAATCCCATAACTACTTTTAAACTTAAATCGGATTG
>CADAVS010000174.1 GCA_902791425.1 uncultured Ruminococcus sp. | reverse complement strand
TTTTTGGCAGGTTCGGATTTGTACTTTCACCCTAAGCCTCGGAAACGCACATGGGCGTAATAATCTCTTATCATTCCTTGCTCTGCGGATAAGAGAAATTTAATTACTATTTGTGCCGACGCAGGGCGGCGGAATGGAGATTATTATGAAAATGACATTCATCGGTGCGGCACACGAGGTTACAGGTTCCTGCACCTTGCTTGAGGTAAACGGCAAACGTATTCTGATAGATTGCGGTATGGAACAAGGCGGTGACACCTATCAAAATTGTGAAATTCCTGTTTCACCCTCCGATATTGATGCAATATGCTTAACACACGCACACATTGACCATTCGGGTATGATTCCCGCAATGTTTTCAAAAGGATATACTGGCCCTGTATTCTGTACAGAGGCAACATACAGGCTGTGCAGAATAATGCTTCAAGACTCCGCTCATATTCAGGAGCAGGAGGCAGAATGGCAGAACAGAAAGGCAGAGCGTGCAGGCTTTGACCTATATACCCCCGTATATACTCTGGCAGATGCGGTAGAGTCACTTAAGCTATTCAAAACCTTTGCGTATAACAGCCCAACTGAGATATTTGAAGGTGTAACAATAAGCTTTTCCGATGCAGGACATCTGCTGGGCTCTTCCAGCATTCACTTTACTATAACCGAAAACGGAGAAACAAAAACCCTTTTATTCTCCGGTGATTTAGGTAATGTGGACAGACCATTAATAAGAGACCCCCAAAAACCGCCCTATGCAGATTATGTGGTTATCGAATCCACATATGGTGACAGAATACACGGCGAACGCCCTGACTATATTGCCCAGCTTACCAATATACTTAAAGATACCTTTTCAAGAGGCGGAAATCTGATTATTCCCTCCTTTGCAATAGGCAGAACACAGGAATTATTATATTTATTCCGTATCATAAAAGAGCAAAGACTCATTAAGTCTTATGAAAACTTTTTGGTATACGTTGACTCTCCCCTTGCGGTGGAGGCAACAAAAATATATCAAGATAATCTGTTTGATTATTATGATAAAGAAACTTTAGATTTGCTTGAAAAAGGCATTAATCCAATATCCTTTCAAGGATTACGGCTCAGCGTTACCACCGAGGAATCCCGTGCAATAAATTTTGACACCATACCAAAGGTCATTATTTCTGCATCGGGTATGTGCGAGGCAGGTCGAATACGACATCACTTAAAGCACAACTTATGGAAAGAAAACAACACTATCCTCTTTGTAGGCTATCAGGCAGAGGGTACTCTTGGCAGAAAAATTGTCAATGGTGCAAAAAGCATCAATCTCTTTGGCGAGGAAATTCAAGTAAAAGCCAAGATTGAATCCATTGTCGGTATCAGCGGTCACGCAGACAGAGATATGCTCCTTAATTGGTTGGGAAGCCTTGAAAAACCTCCTGTTAAGGTTTTTGTAAACCACGGTGACGACATAGTTTGCGACAACTTTGCACAGACAATTTACAACAAGCTCAAGTTTGATGCCACTGCTCCTTACAGCGGAGATGTTTATGACCTGACATACGGAGAATGTATAGAAAGAGGAAAAATTGTCAAACTTACAAAGATATCCGAAGGACGCAAAAGGGCAAATCTTGCCTTTGACAGACTTATGGCAGCGTGTCAAAGATTAAAAACTGTAATTGAACTCAGCAGAGGGCTGACCAACAAGGAGTTGGCAAAATTCACAGACCAAATAAATGATTTATGTGATAAATATGCCCGAAAATCTAATCTTAAATAATGAGGTGGAATTATGAGAATATGTGTATATGGTGCGGCTTCTCCCGCAATTGACAAAAAATATATATTAAAGGTTGAAGAATTAGGCAGAGAAATGGTAAGACGCGGTCATTCTTTGGTATTTGGCGGCGGCGGAAACGGGCTTATGGGTGCGGTCGCAAGAGGCGTTAAAGAGGAAAATGGGTATATTCTCGGCGTGATACCAAAATTCTTCAGAAAAGACTCAATTGAAGAAATATGTAATTACTGTGATGAGCTTGTAGAACCTGATACTATGCGTGAACGCAAGCAGATTATGGAGGACCTGAAGGCTGCCGATCTGGTGGAAAAGGTAGAGGTAAAGAAATTTTAGCTGTGGCTAGAGATGCAGATTTAATCATTGTTGTATTGGATGTTTTGAATCCTCAACACTATAATGTGATTTTAAAGGAACTTCATGATATTGGTGTAAGGCCTAATCAGACAAAACCTGATGTAAGGGTTAAGAAGACTGGAAGAGGTGGAGTTAAAGTATCTTCAACCATTCCATTATCAAAATTGGATGAGGTTACCATCAGATCCGTATTAAATGAATATGGTATCCATAATGCCAGCGTTTTATTTAGGGAAGATATTGATGTGGATCAGTTTATTGATGTTTTGGATGCTAATAAATCTTATGTTCCTATGATTGTTTTAATGAATAAAACAGATTTAGTAGATGAGA
>CADAVS010000173.1 GCA_902791425.1 uncultured Ruminococcus sp. | reverse complement strand
AAGAATATTTTAAAATACAATAACAGCCGTACAGTTGATTTTGTACGGCTGTTATTTTTCAGCTTGTTGCATTTGATAGGCGTCAGCCTATATTGTCCTCCGCATAAAAATCACAGGTCGGTATTATATTTTCATCCTATAATTTATGCGGTATACCAAATTATGTTATTTGTTTATTAATTGGTATACACCCCATATTACCTTGGCGGCTTCTGCACGTGTTGCCGTTCCGCGTGGGTTAAAGGTGCCGTCCTCATAACCGTTTATAATTCCCAAGCCGACAAATTCTGCGATTGCATCCTTGGCATAGTCTGCAATTTTATCGTTATCATTAAAGCTCAAAACAGTTGCTTTTCCTTGACTTCCAAGGGCACGATAAAGTATGGTTGCCATATCCTGACGCATAATGGATTCGCCAATGCCAAAATAGTCTGCCGATTGACCTTGAACATATCCTGATTTTATTGCGGAGCTTATGTATGGTGCATACCAAGCGTTTGCGTCAACATCGTTAAAGGCACTTATTGATTCGTAGTCCAACACGTTAAATAATTGAACTACCATCTTACAGAACTGTTCGCGTGTAACGCTGCCTGATGGGTTAAATACGCCTTCTTCCATACCATTTATTATTCCGGCATAGTATAAACCTTCAATTGCTTCACTTGCCCAAGGGTAATTTGCTATGTCGCTAAATAGCTCATTCTGTTCGGGTGTAACAGGCTTTTTTACGTCCTCCTCGTTGTCATCAATCTCAGGGAAAACCGTTCCGGAGGGATTTGTGGTTTCGTTGGTTGATACGTTGCCTGTGCCTGATGGAGTCGAAGGTGAAGGTGATGGGTTTGCCATTTCCTTATTACAAAAAACTGATTGGCTGCCCAAGTCATATGTTACGCCATCTAACGTGTATGTAATATTTATAACAATATTTCTCCTTAAAGGATATTTTGTTTTCGAGGCGGTAAAGACAATCTTAGCTTCCAATGATGATGCACTGAATGCTTGTTCTTTAGTGTCTATAGGCTCTCTTAAATTTTCTTCATCATAAACATATGCATTCAAGGTTGATGAAACATCTGCCTTTGCACCTCTTTTAACTCTTATTGTGTAGTTTCTTCCTCGTACTACCTCGCTCACTTCAAATGTTGGCAGTGAAGAGATATTGTTTTGTAATGCTTTGATGTTAGCAATTTTTGTGCTTAATTCCTGAAGCATATATTCTTTATATCTGTCTGTACAATTTTCTTCCATATCAGTGTATAAGTCATTAGCGTAAGTTAACAGACATTCTAAATATTTGTCATAATATTTATCTTTTGTCAAAGGCTTTGCAACCGCTGTTTGTTTTGCAACATTATCTATTTTATCGTTGTAATCCATAGAACTTAATTTACCGTCAATTTTCGTAGCAGATGATGTGATAAGCGTAAGTGCTGTTTCATATTCTGTGTATAAGTTTGACGGGTTTGGCAGATTTTCGGTTGAAATTGTATCTTTGATACTTTCGTATACATCAACTATGAATTTATAGTTTACAATATCGTTATCTTCAACATCGTCTAATTTTAATGACAAATCAAGTACATCATATACATTGCACATTGCGTCAACAACAGGCGGAAGTGTTGTGAGTATCTCGGTACTCTTCATATTGTAAGCCAGAACTTCTCCGACATTTGCTTTTTCCGCCGTTGATAGATTATTGTATAAATCTACTGTATTTGCAACGTTTTCTTTAAGACTATCTACGGATATCAAAGCACCATCTTCGTAGAACGACAGTGAACTTATGGAAGGAAGGGCAACTATTGCGTCGTACGCAGTTTGTTCCTTTTCGGAAAGCTCGGGAACAACAGGACCTTCTTCAACTGTTAAGGTCGGTGCGAAGGTTATGGTGTTGCCGTCTTTATCTATTGCGGTAAAATCAGTAAATGCAACATTTTCGGCAGTTGGCAGTACGTTTGTGTTTATTGAGCAAAGAACAATCTTGCCGCTTAATAACGTTTCAGAAGAGCCGTTTTTAAATGTTGCTGAGTTGCTTCCCACAGCTTCAATGCTGTATGAGCCTGTTTTTAAATCGGAACTAAAGGTAGGAACCGTAAGTTCTGCGTCTGTGAGGGTGACTTTAAAGTTAAAGCCTTTCAGATTATCGAGAACATCGAGTGATGAAAATACAATATTGTATGTATCGTTCTCATTTTCAAAGTAGTTCGCACTTATATTGACGGGAACGGTAGTGTTCTCCTCGGTAGTATTGCCAATATCAGGTTGTGAAATTTCTGTACCGCTTGGCTCACCTGTGGTCGTATTTTCGGCAAAAGCCGCAAAGCTTGATATTGATACAATTGATGCCGCAAGCAGGGTGCTGATTGCCTTGAATAACATTTTGTTTTGCATAATAATCTCCATTCCGCCGCCCTGCGTCGGCACAAATAGTAATTAAATTTCTCTTATCTGCAGGGCAAGGAATGATAAGAGATTATTACGCCCATG
>CADAVS010000172.1 GCA_902791425.1 uncultured Ruminococcus sp. | reverse complement strand
CTTTCCACGATTTCAACTGGACAGTAATGCGGCATAAGGGCAACAAAAAGATGTTTGCGGCTATCTACGAGCATATGGGCAATATCTGGGTCAATGTGAAATGTGACCCCAATCTTACATATATGTGGCGGTCTACTTATGAATCAGTTGTTCCGGCGTACCATATGAACAAATGGCATTGGAATTCCATCATCCTTGACGGGAGTATACCTACAGATGAAATCAAGAATATGATTGACGACAGTTTTGAGCTGACCAAACCAAAAAAGCGAGGGAAAAGTAATGATAGAAAAGATAGCAGAAATGATAAAGGAGTGTAACAGTATTGTTTTCTTTGGTGGTGCAGGCGTATCTACCGAAAGCGGTGTGAAGGACTATCGCAGTGCAGACGGACTTTATAACACCGTAAAAGAATACGGCGTGCCTCCTGAAGAAATCTTAAGCCACGACTTCTTTTTTCAGGATACAGAAACTTTTTATGATTTTTATAGAAAATATTTTATCATTGAAGTTGAGCCGAACAACGCTCACAAAGCGTTGGCAAAGCTTGAAATCATAGGTAAGCTCAAAGCAGTGATAACGCAAAATATAGATGGTCTGCACCAAAGAGCTGGCAGTAAAAACGTTATCGAACTCCACGGAACGGCAGAGGAATTTTATTGTGCATCCTGTGGTAAAAAAGGTGACACAGGCAAGGTCTTGTCAGAAATCAAAGACAAGAATGTACCAAGGTGCGAATGCGGTGGAATTATGAAACCAAAGGTTGTCCTCTATGGCGAAAACCTATATGACGGTGTTGCAGAATCGGCGGTACATTATATCGAAAACGCCGATATGCTGATTGTTGGCGGAACTTCTCTTGCGGTGTATCCTGCTGCATCTTTTGTGAGATATTTCAGAGGTAAATATATCGTTATGATAAATAAGTCTGAAACGGAGTACGATGGTAGTGCTGACTTGGTTATTAGGGAAAATATCGGCGAAGTATTCAAACAAGTAATGGAAAAGATTGAGGGTTAATGGGATGAAAAAAGTTCTATGTATTATATCAGTCTCATTTTGCATACTGCTCACCGCCTGCGGAAATGATAGCAGTATCGGAATTATCGGTGGCGCAGATGGTCCGACTTCTATAAAAGCCAGCGAAAAAGGAGAAAAAGCAATGTACGAACAAATTACGGCAGAGGAAGCCAAAAAGATAATGGGCTCAGGCGAGGAACATATCATTTTAGACACAAGAGAACAGGATGAGTTTGACGAGGGACACATCCCGGGAGCAATCCTGATTCCATATACAGAAATTGAAAACAAGGCAGAAGAAATGCTTCCTGATAAGGACAAACTCATTTTAGTATACTGCAGGTCTGGTAGACGTAGCAAAATCGCAGCAGAAAGTCTTTCCAAACTCGGCTACACCAATGTAAAAGAGTTTGGTGGCATAATCGACTGGCCGTATGAGGTAGAAAAATAAAAGGAGAATTAGTATGATTAAATTTATTTGTTATCCGAAATGCACAACTTGTCAGAAAGCAAAAAAGTGGCTTGATGACAACAAAATTGAGTATGAGCTTCGTGATATAAAAAAAGATGATCCGAGCCTTGAAGAATTAACTGCTTGGTATAAAATGAGCGGACTTCCTTTAAAGAAATTCTTTAACACTTCCGGGCTTTTGTATAAGTCAATGGAACTTAAAGACAAGCTTCCTACGATGTCCGATGAAGAGCAACTAAAACTCCTTGCAACAGACGGAATGCTTGTAAAGCGTCCGATCGTAATTGGTGAAGACTTTGTTTTAATTGGATTTAAGGAAAGCGAATGGAGCGAAAGATTATGAGGAAGAATTTTGGTGCGAAAGCTATTTTATATCCGATGCCGGTACTCATTATCGGTACATATGACGAGTACGGAAAGCCTAATGCAATGAATGCTGCATGGGGCGGTATTAGCGAGGAAACACAGATTTCTATTTGTGTTGATGACGGACACAAGACTGCAAAGAATGTTGTGAAAACAGGTGCGTTTACGGTAAGTATCGCAGATGTTGAAAATGTTGTTGCTTGCGACTATGTTGGCATCGTTTCAGGTAATAAAGAACCTGATAAAATTAAAAAAGTAGGTTGGCACGTAACAAAGAGCGAGTTTGTAAATACTCCGCTTTTTAAGAAGCTTATCGTTCTGACGGTCAGCTTCTTTTTTTATACTCAAAAATTTGAAAGGTGGTGGTCGATGTGTAGAAAAAGATGATCAACACATAAGCTATAAAAAATTGTGTACTAAGATACACAGGATTTCGGTATTTTAAGGATTATTACCGACAAACCGGATGAAGCCCGTGATATGCTTAAAAATTAGGGTTACACAGTAACCGCAACATCAGTTTTGGCAGTAGAATTATCCGATGCCCCCGGAAGTATGGCTTCAATTTTAAGTGTGTTGTCAGAAAACAACGTAAGCGTTGAATATACTTATGCATTTATGTCAACGGTAGAAAATA
>CADAVS010000171.1 GCA_902791425.1 uncultured Ruminococcus sp. | reverse complement strand
ATAGTGCCAAACTCGGCGGAACAAGCAGGCATACTTACCAATACGACGGGCTGAACAGACTGATACAGGCAAACGGAACCGCAAAGAATGCATCGTACAGCATGGCGATGACGTTTAATAACATGAGTATGCCGACAAGCAAGGTGCAGACGGTGGATTCGACGGAAACGGCTCAATCGTACCACAACACTTACCTGTACGACGACAAAGAGCACCCGACAGCACCCACGCAAATCGGCCCAGAGCGTTACCTCTATGATTCCAACGGTAATCCGACGCTCGTAACAAATGACAGTCTGAATACGACAAGGGAACTCTACTGGGATGAGGAAAATCGCTTGATGGTCTTGTCCGACAATGGTAAAACAAGCCGCTACACTTACAACCACGCTGGAGACAGAATAATCAAGTCTCACGGTGATTTAGAGGGTGTATATATTAATGGTGCACCGCAAGGAATCACGTTCCACGAGCATGATGAGTTTACGTTGTATCCCACTTCGATAATCTCTGTCAATAAGAATCGGTTTACAAAGCATTATTTCATTGGAGACAAGCGCATTGCCTCAAGGATAGGCAGCGGACAATTCAATAATGTTTATGGTAGGAATGGTAGTTACGTCACGGCAGGTCAGCAGGACTATGCCGAGCGTATGAGTCAGATAGAGAGTCAGAAAGAGGAATATTACAAGGAACTGGGCATACCCCCTGGCGTTCCGACGATGAAGGGTGCTTATGGCGATCCTGAGAACACAGGTGTGGGCTATAATAGCATTATTACGGAACTCGGAGACCACTCTGTCCCAAAGAATTGGGAGCAGTTTGTAGTGAAACGAGGCCCTGGCGAGACACCTGGACCGCCAATCATTTGGTCAGACCCGCAAGACCCAAAAGACGCACAGCCTGGGTACGGATACATCGCGGATGATGCAACAGAAGAAGAAACTTTCTTCTACCATACTGACCATTTAGGTTCGACTTCTTACATCACTGACGGTAATGGTAACATCACGCAATATACAGCTTACTTACCCTACGGCGAACTGCTCGTTGACGAGCATAGTAGCAGCGAGGAAATGCCGTATAAATTCAACGGCAAAGAGTTGGACGAGGAAACGGGTCTGTACTACTATGGGGCACGATACATGCAGCCCGTGGCAAGCATTTGGTATGGAGTGGATCCATTGACAGAGAAATATACTAATGTGTCTTCTTACTGCTATACATTTGCAAATCCAATTGTATATATTGATTTGGATGGACGAAAAGTCATCCCAATTCGGTATATGAGTGATAATAAAACATCTTATTATAAAAGTCCAAAACAATTTTATGATGCGATGGTTGCATTTGGTAAAACAACATACGGCCATCAGTTGTTGGCGGATTTTACGCCAAAAGGTCAAACGATATTTGGTGTAAAAGGCAATGGACGTTACGCTCAATATGATTTGATTATACATGAGTTTGATTATGCTAAAGTCGGCGAGCAGACGGCTGCATTATATAATGGAGTAAGCCTGATTGAAGGACAGACACAATTTAACACAACGAAAGGGAAACCTCAATTTGATGTAATTTTTAATGTTCAACGAGAAACCGATGACTTGTTAGAAACTATTAATCATGAATTTTCCATACACCTTTCAAATTATGCAGAGATTATAGATGCATATAAAAAAACGGGAAATGTAGAAAAAGCTAAAGAGGTTTGGAAAAGTGAATCTGGATCTCAACAACATAAGGACATACTTAAAGAGAAAAATGGAAAGCTAAAAGGAACAAAGTATTATTATAAAACGGCAAAAGAATTAATGAAAATACGTCCTAATTATGAGAAAGTGCATAAACAAAGAAGCGAATACAATAAAAAGATATATAAATAAATCGCTATTTATTATAGCGATACTGTGTGGCATCCTTTGTTCTTGTAAAAAAAATACAAGAACAAAAGAATGCGCTTACTTCTATCCTAATGATACAGGTTTGTATTTTGAAGTTAGCTACCATACGGATACAATTTTGGTTAAGGAGGTGTACAAACATCAAAAAGTAGAGTATCTGTCAGATACTATAAATTATTTAGGAACAGAAACAAAAGAGACAAATTGGTTATTTGTTAAAAGGAACAACGAATATTATCTTGTGAAGGATGGAGCCTATGAATTATTTATGTCGAATAAGATAGAATACTCTGACAGTACATATCAAAATCACATAGGTGGACTATGTCATTCTATAGTGATAAAGAGAGAAAATGACAAATTGTTAGAGTCAACTTATTTTTTTAATGTTACTGAGAGTCATAGGAATCCCGTTATAGTCTTGCAATACGACAAGGAATATAAAATTCATAAGATTAAAGAAGGAGTTATTTTTAGGGACTATACTATTGCACCTCAAAAATGAATATAAACAGGGGTTCTGTGTTCATTTGATTTAAATTATATCGAAAGTAATGGTTACGTTTTAATCCCGATTATAATCAAATAAGGAGAAGGGTGTATGAAAAAAAGTAAATTTAAATATCTAATACAAGTCACATATATTATTTTCTTATGTCTATTG
>CADAVS010000170.1 GCA_902791425.1 uncultured Ruminococcus sp. | reverse complement strand
AAAAACAACTGATAAACGCAGTGTGCGGAAGAAAGATGGCTCCCGGGACATTGCCTTGGCAGGTTGGCTGTATTGTAAATAATATTGATACTTGTGCGTCAACCTATCGTGCTGTTGTTAAGGGTACACCGCTTACCACGCGTATTGTAACTCTTGGAGGCAATGCCCTCAAAAACCCAATGAACTACAAAGTGAGAATAGGAACACCTTTCTCGTACGTTATTGAGCAATCGGGCGGTTTGAGCGAACCTGCCGAAAAGGTTTTGATGGGCGGACCTATGATGGGATTGTCTGTTCCCAATATTGACGTTCCCGTTATCAAAGGCACGTCAGGCATACTTGTATTACCTGCAAAAGAGGCAAAGCTGGACAGAGAAAGTCCGTGCATCAGATGTGCAAAATGCGTTTATGTATGCCCTATGAGTCTTCAGCCTAATTTGCTTGATTCGGCGGCAAGATTGCACGATATTGATAAATTGAAGAAATTGAACGTAACCGACTGCATAGAATGCGGAAGCTGTGCATTTGTCTGTCCCTCTAAAAGACGTCAGGTGCAGCAGATTAAGATTGCAAAGGTTAAGCTCAGAGAAATAGCACAGCGTGCAAAAGCGTAAGGGGAGGTTGACATTATGGAAAATATTTTAACGGTTTCACATTCTCCGCATATTGCCGGAAAGGACACTGTCAGAAGTATAATGCTTGATGTTATAATCGCTCTGTTGCCTGCCTTGATTGCGGGATGCATTATATTCGGACTTCGTGCTTTGGTTGTTACTGCGGTCTGCGTTTTAAGCTGTGTTATCGCAGAATACATATGGAATAAGCTTTTGAAAAAGGATAATACCTGCGGAGATTTAAGTGCGGTTGTCACAGGTATGTTATTGGCGTTTAATATGCCTGCGTCTATTCCGTTGTGGATGACAGTTATCGGCTCTGTGTTTGCCATTATAGTTGTAAAACAATTTTTTGGCGGTTTGGGTCACAATTTTATGAATCCTGCACTTGCGGCAAGAGCGTTCCTGCTTGCATCCTGGGCGTTGGCGATGACGACTTGGTATCCTGTGGGAACTACGTTGCCTATCTTTTCGGCTCCTGATGCGGTAAGCTCCGCAACACCTCTTGCGGCGTATGGGGCAGGAGATACTGCAAAGTATTCGTATTTAACATTGTTTTTGGGAAATTACGGCGGTTGTATAGGTGAAACATCTGCACTTGCTCTGCTGTTGGGAGCGGCTTACCTGGTTGTAAAAAGGGTTATCAGAATTCGTGTTCCCCTTATTTATATTGCAACCGTAGCTGTGGGAACTTGGCTTTTTGCAGGCAGTGACGGTATCGGAAGCGGTGATTGGCTGTATCAGATTTTGTCGGGCGGTCTTATTCTCGGTGCTTGCTTTATGGCTACAGATTATACAACGACCCCGACAACGCCTAAAGGACAGATAATATTTGCGTTGGGTTGCGGTATTATAACTGTGTTAATCAGAGTGTGGGGCGGTTATCCTGAGGGTGTTTCATATTCTATTCTGCTTATGAATATTGCCACACCTTTGATTGACAGGTTTACTGCACCTAAGAGATATGGATATGTCAAGAGTAAAAAGGAGGCGGCATAATGAGTAACAAGTCTTCATTTAAAGAAACATTCACCCTTATGTGGAAGTTGGGCGTTATCTGTATAGTCGTTGCCGGACTTCTTGCGTGGATTAACTCAATGACCGCACCTGTTATAGAGGAGAATGAAAAAACTACTTTTGAACAGTCTATGACAGAAGTTTTAACAGGTGTAAATGAGTTTGAAGAAGTAGATATAAGCTATACTCCAAGTGAATCAGGAGTCAAATTGGACTCATTTTATAAAGCCGACGATAAGGGCTATGTGGTGACAACCGTATGCTCGGAGGGCTACGGCGGTGACATAAAGGTTATGGTTGGCGTAAATTCCGATAAGACCATAAACAAAATTAAGATAATGTCTTTAAGCGAGACCGCAGGATTGGGTGCAAAGGCGAATACTGAGGAGTTTATGGGTCAGTACAGCGGTCTTAAATCGGGAATAGGCATTGAAAAGAACAATGGCGGAAACCCTGACAATAATACAATTTCTGCAATTTCAGGAGCAACGATTACATCTAAAGCTGTTACCAAGGCTGTAAACTGTGCGTTGCAGGCTGTTGAAGAAGGGGGTGCTGAATGATGAGTTCAAATAATAAACCATCAGCTTTTAAGACTTTCTTAAACGGATTGATAAAAGAGAACCCTACATTTGTGCTTATGCTTGGTATGTGTCCTACGCTTGCCGTAACGACAGGTGTTATTAACGGCATAGGTATGGGACTTTCGACAACGGCGGTTTTGATTTGTTCAAATATAGTAATCTCTATGCTTCGCAAGTTTATACCCAATAAAATCAGAATAGCATCATACATTGTAATTATTGCAGGTTTTGTAACAGTTGTCGAGATGCTGCTGAAGGCATATGTGCCTGCCCTTTCGGAAAGCTTGGGAATTTACATACCATTGATAGTTGTAAACTGTATAATTCTTGGCAGAGCTGAGGCTTTTGCATCAAAGAATGGAGTAGTTGCATCTATGTTCGACGGAATAGGAATGGGTTTGGGCTTTACCTGTGCGTTGACCTTGATTGC
>CADAVS010000169.1 GCA_902791425.1 uncultured Ruminococcus sp. | reverse complement strand
AACAGGTATCTCATCAGAATATGTCCCGTCGTCATATTTAATCTTTATGGCAGTTAATTTATCCATAAATATTACCTGTCCTTTCTTTAATTTAATTTTTTAAAATTATTTTTAATTATCATATGTCTTTTTTGTCACTTATTGTGTCCTTTTAATTTGATTGTGTAATGTTGACCAGGTCTGCCGTTGTGTTATCATATACGAGATTGTCATAAATAATTACGTTTGTCATTGTTGTGCTTGCGCTCGCTTTCATTCCTGTTACATTTCCTACAACAACAATATCTTTAATTGTTCCATGTGAAATCTGTCCATCAAATTCAATACCTACTGCACCATTACTTTCAATAAATGAGGGGTGCAATTTGAATTTATCAACTATTCCATGAATAAAAATTCCATCTTCATCATTTTCAGAGAATGTGCCGCCAATAATAGACAAGTCAGTTATTCCGTCATAAATATACACCCCGTGATTTTTATTCTTTCTTGCTGTGCAGGCAATCATTTCGCATCCGTCATAATTATGGGCTATATAGAATCCGCAGCCGTTCGGCTGTCCTCTGAATTCTGGATACCCTGAAGGAATATTGATTGCTGAATATGATGCTATGCACCCTATAAACTTCACTCTTCTGCCAGACAGGGAATGATCTCCACTTTCTTTGATCATTGTTCCGCTGTCATACGCAAAACCGGCATGGTGGTTCGCGTATGCCGTGCATCCAATTACCAATGCGCTGTCATTCCCTGAAATACCAATACCTGTACGGTTTCCTGTCGCGGAACAGCCAATGATCTTGATACCTATCCCTTCAGCTGTCTGCGCCGTCTGATTCTCGAAGAAAATACCATATTGTTTGCAGTTGTTCGTAAAGCAATTGATGACATTGATCGTTTCATTATTATATCTGTTGTTTACTGTACCAATTCCGATTCCGGAACAACCGGCGGCTGTTGTCTGTCCGTCTGGCAAAACATTCAAATCTCCAGATGCACCACAATTATCACACCATATGTTTTCTAATACACTATCTGAAATAAAATCAGTACCAAGCCCCGTTGCACCTGTGTTTATGATTTTTATATTTCTGTATACAACTCTTGTGATATATCTCTGAAATATACCCTTTACCCATAATCCGCTTGTTGGTGTTCCGTCAATTGTAAATCCTTCCATTGTGTAATCGGATATATCCCTTCCGCTGAATACACACGTTCCACCTGTTATTTTTATAATTGTCTGGTCTATGCCGTCTCCCTTGAAAGAAATTTTGCTTTTCCATGTAATAGCATTTGAAACTTCATATGTCCCAGCCGGCAGATAAACCGTGCATGGTGCTTGAGCGTATGTCACAACATATTGCAATAATGCTGATATATCATCGCCGCTCTTGGCACCCATTCCCGCAAGGTTAATGATCCCGTTTCCACTGTTGATATTTGCGCTTTTTACTCCTTTATAAATCGCATATGGCTCTGCGACTCTTACGTTAAATATTACTTTTGCAGCATTTGCCGGTGCTTTCAAAACAAAATTCGTCCTCTGATCGTTTTCAACCGTTTTTGAAATCAGTTTGTCAGAAGAATCAATGAATGCCCACAGCATAGGTGAAATGCCTCCGTATCCGGTTACGGTAAAAATATCATTTGGCGAGCAATTTTTAATTGCATATCCGTATGAATAATTTGATACCGGAGTAAGCGTCACAACGTTTCCAACTGCGACATAATCTCTAATATATTCCCCTTTTGTAATAGCAATTTCTTCTACACCAGAAAATGAATCAATCAGGTTTTTCAGTTCGGTTTCTTTTTCTTCAAGCTTGAAAACTCTGCTGCTCTCATCATCAATTTCAACGACAATTTCAATGTCATTCGGTCCAATGCTGCTGTCATCGCTGTTTTTTATTACCAGCGCATACAGTCCCGAATACCACGCCGTCTTGCTGAAATCAGCAGTGTAATAACCAGTATTCAAGGTTTCGCTTATCAAGTTACATTTTTGACCTGATGCCATACCGCTGATTTTTATTGTTGATCCTTTTGATGCAAAGAATATGCTTGATGTGCAGCTTGTTGCTAAATATGTAACATGGCGTATATTTTCTATAGTCCTATATCCATTTTCATATATAAGCGTCGGCTCTTCTCCGCCTTCGTTTAATAAATCGGTATAATAATCCGTTTCCTGTGCTAAAGCGCTCTTTAAATTACCAACCACTTTAGCATCTGCTGCGGCACCCTAAATAGTTAAACTACTATCTACAATAACAGCAGACCCAACTGGATTTACATTTTGATTTAACCAAGCGGTAGCATCTGAACTTAACTAACTAGCTACATAGTTATTTAATTCAGATAAACTAACTTTTTCATTAAAAAGTTGATTAATCTGATTTTGAATGGTCCCTGTAACATCTACATCAATACTACCAAGGACATCTACTAGTGTATGAGTATTATCCCACTCGACATTTTTTGAGAGGACACTAACAGGTATCTCATCAGAATATGTCCCATCGTTATATTTAATCTTTATGGCAGTTAATTTATCCATAAATATTACCTGTCCTTTCTTTAATTTAATTTTCTAAAATAATATTTAAAACAAGAGAATCAAACCTCTCGTATTTTTGTCAAATTCACAT
>CADAVS010000168.1 GCA_902791425.1 uncultured Ruminococcus sp. | reverse complement strand
CCCGGTCTTAAAAATATTGGTGCAATACTATCCAAATCCGCTTCATTCAATCCGCACAGCGGACAGACCTGCTCATCACCCTTTTCCTTCATACACCCCATACATAAACTCATAATTATCACCTACCTATCATGGATTTATATCATTTAACATTAATCCGATTGCTTTTTCATTTTCTTGATAAATTACTTCAAATTGCGAAGAGTCTACCGGATTATTTCCTTCTCCCACTTCAACGGTCAAACTCGGAATCTGCATTTTTATTATAGCCCAATCTTTGTATCCTGCGGGGTCGAGATTCTCGTAGTTTTTGTCAACTGCATATCCTGTCATCTTAGAAAAAACTTTTGCAAATTTTTCAGTTTCATCCTGCAAATTTCCAGTTTGGCCAAAATACCAATATATTACTCGTCCCATTGTATGGTAACTAATCGTACGCTTAAAAGGATATTTACAGGTCAGTTCGATTAACGCTTTTGTCTCTGCTGTACATCCGACAGACGAACCTTTGTAGTGATCTGAAGACGGATTTGAAGGTCCTTCGTATTTATCCCATAATGCGTCAAAATTTCTGTTTAAATCCACACCCTGAGCATTTGCTTTCCATTGTATCAAATAATTTTTATCGTCTATACTTTTGCCATCAGATAAAGCAATCTTCTTAATACCTTCTAAAGTGGTATCTTTCTTTATTCCATCTACACCTAGTTGGCTGATACTTACACCATCAGGATTAACCATTGGTATTATATGAATTGCACATCCGCTTATTAATTCCCTCGCTGTCCTATCATTATAAAATTCTTCTTGTGTATTAAGTTTTCGCAAAAATTCTATTAATTGCTTCATAACAAGCTGTGTGGTTATATACTCCCTTGCGTGTATTGAACCCTGAATCATAATATGCTTATCCGAGGCAATATCTCCCAAAACTATGTCATATACTTTTCTTCCGTCAATTGTATCAGTTAAACTTTCTACTTTGGCATCATTAGGGAAAACATTTTTAATGTTGTTAATATCATTCTCCATATCTTCATATGTATATAGTGAAGGATTTTGATCAACTATAAATTTATTATTGCTATTTCTATTATTACCTACAATTATTGAACTGTTCCCATGGTGCTCGTTATCTACCTCAACTTTTGTATCAGAAGAATTACAAAGTATAATATATAAGCATATACCAATAAAAATTAAAGATATAACACTAATAACTATCATTATCTCAACAATAAATCGCCTTTTTATCATAATTTACATCCTTTTAATATCTTTAATTTATTTATTGCAAATATTCCGAAAGCGAATATCCAACATATCCATTATACTTGATTTTATAAAACCCATTGGACGCCGTTTCAATAAACTCGACTGTAGCCCCCAACGGAATTTCTATAATACAGTCAGCTGATTTTGATGGTGAAAGCCTTAAACTTATCCACTCTTGGCAATTTACAACAGTCATTGTTGAGGTGCTTGCTGTCGGAGCTGTCTTATCAGACGGAGCGTCAGTGCTTAAATATTTGCTCATAACATATCCAACTAAATTATTGTAGCTTACTTTTGCGAACTCGGCTGTTGTGTTTTCTATAAATCCGACCTTGGATCCCAGCTTAATCTTAGTCAGCTCTCCTGACGATGCATCGGGTTTAGCGCGAAGTGTTATAAACTCATTGCAATACGCCACATACATGTTATACTTAACCGAGCTATCTTCGTATTGGCTGTCTGATAAGTATGAACTTAAAGCATATCCGACGTTATCGTTATAGCTTATCTTACAGAACCCATTTGACGAATCACTGATATATCCCACTTGACTTCCCAATGGAATCTTAGCAATAACAGACGCTGTTTGGTTTGGGCTTGTTCTAAGGCTTATGTTTTCATTACAATTAACGACATACATATTCTTTTTAATTGTTTCTTTACTTGGATTTTCTTCTTGTTTAGGCTCCGATATTGATTCCGATTCGACTGCCTGATTCTTCTCAGATTTAATTCCCGATTCGCCGCTATCTCCTAAACTATCATTTATCACGATAACCCGGTTGTCATCATTGCTAGCATGTTTGTCAAAAGCTACATAAGCTAACAAAATTGATATAACAAGCAAAAATAAGGCTACTGATGTAATAGCAATTAGCTTTAATTCTACTTTCTTTTTTTTCGTATTGTCAGTTGCAACATGATTTAGAGACTTATTTTCTTTAGAATCCGTACTGTTTGTGACAGCAGCCTGCGGCGTCGGCGGCTGTCCGTTTAATGCCGCCCGAAGCTGCTCGACCGAGCTATATCTCTCCGACGATCTGACCGCCATGCCTATTCGCAGTGCCGTCTGTACGTTCTGCGGCAAATCTACGGGTATATCAAGGGTATCCTCCATTACTCTTTCAAGTGAGTCGGGCGGAACCTCTCCCGTTATCATTCTGTAAAGGGTTGCCGTCAGCGCATACACATCTGTCCACGGCCCTTGATTTCCCCGTGTTCGATACTGCTCCTCCGGGGCATACCCGGGCTTTAGCATTACCGACAGGCTTTTCTGTCCGCCCATCGTCTGTCTTGCTGCACCAAAGTCTATCAGTCTAACTCTGCCGTCTGTTGTTATAAATATATTGTCGGGACTTATATCTCTGTGTATTATCCCCTCTTTATGTACTGAGCTCAACGCATCCATAATCGGT
>CADAVS010000167.1 GCA_902791425.1 uncultured Ruminococcus sp. | reverse complement strand
TATAACATAATGGAGGTTATTACTATGAAAAAATTTGTTTGTCCTGTTTGCGGATATGTACACGAAGGAGATTCTGCACCTGAGAAATGTCCTCAGTGCGGTGTACCGGGTGAAAAGTTTACTGTTATGGAAGAAGGTGCTTTAAACTTTGTTTGCGAGCACGTAATCGGTGTTGGTGCAAAGGATAAGGTTGAAGCAGACGTATATGAAGGATTAAAGGCTAACTTCGAGGGCGAATGCACAGAGGTTGGTATGTATATCGCTATGAGCCGTCAGGCAATCCGCGAGGGTTATCCTGAGGTTGGTGCTTTCTATCTTCAGGCGGCTCTTGAGGAAGCTGAGCACGCTGCAAAGTTCGCTGAACTCCTTGGCGAGGTTGTTACACCTTCCACAAAGAAGAATCTTGAGTTGAGAGCAGAGGCTGAATGTGGTGCAACTGCAGGCAAGTTAGAGCTTGCAAAGAGAGCAAAGGAACTCGGATATGACGCAATCCACGACACAGTACACGAAATGGCAAAGGACGAGGCAAGACACGGTAAAGGCTTTGAAGGTATGCTTAAGAGGTATTTCGGATAATGGAAAACTATACAATTTGTAATTGTAAACAGGTGACATATGCGGATGTTGAGGATGCACTCCACAATGAAACAAAATTTGAGAATGTGGAGAAGTTGTTTGAGGATGTTCAAAAAATTACGAAATGCTCAACAGGCTGCGGAGGATGCCACGATAAGATTATGGCAACCATATCTGAAATAATGAGCAGATAAAGCTAAAAATGAGATAGGGCAGGGCGTTTGCTTTCTGCCCTATCTTTATTATTTTGTGTAGTAATATTTTTAAATTATGTCAACCTTGTATTCTGTCAGCCACACATTTATCATATATAAATATGCCATTATTTGAGGAAAGTTCATCAACTGACCATACCAGGGCCGAGTAAATATTGCTCCCTCGGTGTCGAACAGCTCTTGAACTTTTTTTCTATTTACGATTTCCCAAATTGGTGCTTCTTTTGTTTTCAGCAGGGCATCCATATTCGCCTTCACGTGATTTATATAAGCGGGATGATGGCTTTTTGGATATGGGCTTTTCTTTCTTTCGATTATTTCGTTGGGTAATATTCCCGTGAATGCAAGACGTAACAATCCCTTTTCGCGTCCGTGATAAGCTTTTATTTCCCATGGGATATTGAATGCGTATTCCATAATTCTGTGGTCACAGAACGGAACTCTGACTTCAAGTCCGTTATACATAGACATCCTGTCCTTGCGGTCTAGGAGTGTTTGCATAAACCATTTTAGATTTAGCATTGTAACCTCCTTTATTCTGCTGTCTGTTTTGTTCTCGTAACCTGTTTTTGGAGTATTTCTTACGGTGTCGGCATAGCGGCTGTACACATATTCCGTGGGGTTTTTGATAAGAAGTGTATCCGATATTAAGTCGGATTTGATTTTAGTGTTTCCGCTCCAAGGAAAATCATCTGCAAACAAAACTTCAGGATTGGAGTACCACGGGTATCCGCCAAAAATTTCGTCTGCACATTCACCTGATAATGCGACGGTATGAGTTTTCTTTACTTCTTGGCAAAAAAGCAAAAGCGATGAGTCAACATCTGCCATACCGGGCAAATCCCGTGCTAATGTTGCATCATACAATGCACTTGCGACATCATCATTATCCAATATAACCTTTCTGTGTGATGATTTTATGTCAGTTTTCATTATATCTATATAATGGTCATCACTGTTTGGCTGAAAATAATTAGCCTTAAAGTATTTTTCGTTGTCGGTGTAGTCTACAGAATATGTGGTAAGTATCTTGCCTTCGGCTCTGTACTTTTGCGAGGCAACTGATGAGATTATGCTTGAATCCAAGCCTCCGGACAGAAAACAACAGAGAGGAACATCTGATACAAGCTGTCTGTTGATTGAATCAAGCAACAGACTTCTGATGTGTTCAACTGTTTCTTCGGGGGAGTCGGTATGCTCCTTTGCTGTTATGGACCAATAGGTTTTAAGCTTTAGCCCATCCGATGAAAAAAGTCCGCATTCGCCCGGTTTTAATTCTTTGATGTCATTGAATGCAGATGCACCCGGAGTTCGTCCGGGACCAATCAGCATTATTTCAGCGATGCCGTTTTTGTTAATCCGTGAGCTTACCTTCGGGTTTGCAAGCAGAGTCTTAATTTCGGAGCCGAATACAATTCCGCCATCATATATATGGAAGAAAAACGGTTTAACACCTGCTCGATCGCGAGCAATAAAAAGTGTTTTTGCTCGTTTGTCATAGACGGCAAATGCAAAAATTCCGTTTAGCCTATGTAAACAATCCTCGCCCCAATGAATATATGCTGTGAGCAAAACCTCTGTGTCTGAATGTCCTGTAAATTTATAACCGAAGGCAATCAGCTCCTTGCGGATATCCTCTGTGTTGTATAACTCTCCATTATATACTATAATATATTCTCTGCCGTCAACTGTTTTATACATTGGCTGTTTTCCGTTTTCGATATCTACAACTGCCAAACGTCTGTGAATAAGAACGGCGTTGTCGGATATATACATTCCGCTGTCATCGGGACCGCGTCTTGATAATGTCTCGGACATAGAATTATATATTATTTCGTTATTCTTTATATTGTTTTTAAAATCAAGCCATCCTGCTATCCCACACATAATTTATCATCCTTTCATACATAAAGCTCTATAATTATTCTATGCGTAATGTTATTATTG
>CADAVS010000166.1 GCA_902791425.1 uncultured Ruminococcus sp. | reverse complement strand
TTCCGTGTCCTAACAGACAAAAGTTTTTAATGTTTTTTGTGTCATAAAGTTTCAAAATTACATTCCTCCTCAAAAACTTTTAATATTTATATTTTACATTAATCTCTCTTATAAATCAACCTAATGTTTCACAATAATATATTGTTTTTTTAGTTATTTTGCACAATCTTTGTTTTACAAGAATATAAACATATTAATAAAATAAGTAACAAAAAAAGCAATATGTCCATATGATGATAATGACTGAAGAATAGGGTGAAAGTTTAAATTCTAACCGTAATTTCAAATCAGGTCAGGATTTGTACTTTCACTCTGAGCAGTCGAAAAAAATAGAGCTTACAGAAAGGTTGAGTAATATGAGCGATAGATATGAAAGAAGTCATAAACACGACGAAAAATGTATTACTATTTGCGAAACAGACTGCGAGAATGTTGCAGACGAGGCAGCCGCAATAGCCGCAGCCGCTGCAGATGCCGCAGAAGAATCTGTTGAAACACGCACCCGCAGACAAGAAGATTTCAGCGACCCCGTATGTGTTGACACAACCCAGATATATGATTCCTGCCGCGACAGAGATTGTGTGTCTAACACAAGAGTTTACATTTCAAAATGTGACCAGGAGCTGGTTGAAGCTGCAACAAACGTAAAACTCAAGAGAGCTGAAATCATTTGGGTGTACACCAACATTGAACCTCTGTCATTTAACAATGGATATTTCTCTGTTGATATGAAGTTCTATGTAAATGTCACATTAGAGATATTCAGCGGTTTATGTAACCCGACGATTATACACGGACTCTCTATGTTTGATAAAAGAGTTATCCTCTTTGGCTCAGAGGGAAATTCCAAAGTATTTAAGTCCAACTCCAACTTAGGCACAAGTTGTGAACTTGCAAGCTGTTGGCAGAACACAAGTTTGCCTACAGTTGTTGTAGAAGCAGTTGAGCCTGTCGCACTTAGTGCAAGGATTGTTGAACCTCGTCACCATTGTGACTGCTGTGATTGTTGTGATTGCGATGAAGAATGTACTACAACTTCAAGCTGTTCGGGCGGTCATTCAAGAATGTTTCCGAGAAATATATGCGATTGCTTTGACGGCGACCTCCTGGTATGTGATGACATTCGTCGTATTGAAGTGTCGTTCGGTTTATTCTCGATAGTACGTCTTGAGAGAGATTCGCAGCTTCTACTTGATGCTGTTGACTTTTGTATTCCGACTCAGGAATGTCCCTCTGCAACAGAAGAAAACCCCTGCAGTTTATTTAACGATATCAGATTTCCTATTGACGAATTTTTCCCACCTCAAAAGGGAAATGATGACTCAGGCTCACACTCTTGCCACAAGCACAACGGCTGCGGAAGAAATTGCAGATGTAACTAAAGCTTTAATCGGCGGTATATTTTATGCCGCCGATTATCAATAAATACATACAATATAAATAAATTGACATAAAATGCTGTATTTTTAACTAAATTTTGCAAAGCCTCTTGTATTTATGATAATTTATATGTATAATATTTACGACTTAAATTTTTGGAGGACTATTATGACATATATGCAGAGAATAAAGGGCAGTTTAATTCTTATTTTAACTGCAATAGTATGGGGTTCGGGCTTTGTGGCACAAAGTGCAGGAATGGAATACATCGGTGCAAATACATTTAACGGAATACGTATGCTTATCGGTTCTTTTGTTCTTCTTCCCATTGCATTCAGAAAGCCTAAAAACAATCCGACAGCCAAAACCGAAAACAATAAAGAATTACTCAAAAGCGGTATTATATGTGGTATAATTTTGTGTGCGGCAAGCACAATACAGACTTGGGGCCTTGCTTTTACCACCCCGGGCAAGTCAGGTTTTATCACAGCTATGTATATGATATTTGTTCCTATAATCAGCATCTTTTTAGGCAAAAAAATTACTGTCAGAACAATTGTGTGTGCATTTATCGCTCTTTGCGGAATGTATATGCTGTGTATGACGGGAAATCAAGGCAAAATCAACTTCGGCGATATACTTACTCTGATTTGTGCTGTACTGTTTTCAATACATATTATCTTGGTTGATAACTTGTCCACAGATGTCAACGCCATAAAATTTGCAAGTCTGCAATTCTTTGTATGCGGAATAATTAATATTGTTTTAATGTTTATAATTGAGCATCCATCAATAGAAATAATAAAGCAATGTACTGTTCCTATTCTCTACTCAGGTCTGTTTGCCTGCGGAATAGGATACACACTTCAACCAATAGGTCAGAGATATGCAGAACCTACTGCCGCATCAATTATGATGAGTTTGGAGTCTGTCTTTGCTCTGATATTCGGCATAATAATTCTCCGCGACAGACCTACAATTCTTGAGCTTTTGGGTTGCGTTGTGATGTTTGCTGCAATAATTATAATACAACTGCCCGATAACCTGTTTAAGCGTGAGGTAAAATATGATGAAAAATAACCAAAACACAAATAATATACCTAAGAAGAAAATACTTGTTTCCGCTTGTCTGTACGGTCATTGCACAAGATATGACGGCGAGAGTCAGCTATTGCGTGACAAAACTTTTTTAGAGTGGAAAAACAGAGGTATGTTAATACCTGTATGTCCTGAGGTATTGGGCGGACTCACCACACCCAGAAGCCCGTCAGAAATCAGGGATGGAAAAGTATACAATATGGAGGGCGACGACGTTACCGAGCAATTTCAAAAGGGTGCCTATGAGGTTCAAAAAAAAAAAAAAGATAATCACGTTATTTTT
>CADAVS010000165.1 GCA_902791425.1 uncultured Ruminococcus sp. | reverse complement strand
CGCGGCGATAGCGTGGATAGTTACCATTATCATTATGGTTGCTACGTGGCTCAATTTCAAACTTTCCAAGAAGTGGGTGAATT
Organism: uncultured Ruminococcus sp.; assembly: GCA_902791425.1. Taxonomy (GTDB): domain Bacteria; phylum Bacillota; class Clostridia; order Monoglobales; family Monoglobaceae; genus UMGS1820. The sequence continues at coordinate 2,719 of CADAVS010000165.1, read as the reverse complement.
ATGATTAAAGGAAAAACTACGCGGGGAAGCGTCATAACCGAAATTATGACTTACTTCGGATTGATTGCGGCAATGTTAGTCGTTTTGTTCCCCTTTTACGTTGCCATAATCACTTCCGTTAAAGACGTTCTGGAGGTAAGAGGTCCGTTTACGTGGTGGCCGCATACCTTTACGACTACGGCTTATAAACTTATGTTCGACGCGAACGAACTCGATATAAATTATTTGCGCGCGCTCATCAATACTCTGACAATTGCCGTACCCATAGTATTATTCGGTTGTTTGTCGTCGTCTATGTCGGCGTATATTTTTGCCAAACAGGAATTTTTAGGCCTTGAATTGTCAAACTAAATGCAACACTTTATTGTAAAAAACTTCAAAAGGAGTTTTCCAACCCAAACATTTACGAGGACGTTTGTTTAGTTTGTCAAAAAATGCTGCTATTTCTTCCTCAGATAAAGCGTCTATGTCTGTGGATTTTGGTATGTATTCTCGCAGTAATCCATTTGTGTTTTCGTTCGTCCCTCTATCCCAAGGACTGTGCGGACGAGGAAAATAAAATTCTATTCCTGTTTCTTGGGTTATTTCTTCGTGGCAAGCAAATTCTTTGCCTCTATCTGGGGTTATCGTTTTCTTTTTTCTGCTCGGCAAGCTATTTAATACGCCAAGCATTACTTCTTTTACACTGTCGGAATCTTTCTTAGTTGCTTTTCCGCCTAATAGAAAGCGAGAAGTCATATCTACCATCGTGACAATACAAGCTCCGCCACGTTTTCCAACAATTGTATCTGCTTCCATATGTCCTATTACTCTTCTTTCAAGTGCAATTTGGGGACGTTTTTCAAGCTCATTAGATATTCGGATCTTACCTCGTGTGTCTTGTGTTCCTTTCTTATGGCGTGTTTTTCCTCTATGTCGAAGTTTTCTTATACAGCCTCTATTACCGGGAGATAACCCTTTTTCATCGAATTTCTTTGTATAAATAGCACGGTAGATCGTATTATAGCTTACGTAGAACGGATAATTTTCTAACCGCAAGCGGTTAGAAATTTCTTCGGGTGACCATTGTTCCTCTAAAAACAAACGCTTTACTACGCTATATAATTCGGGATTATCCAACGCATATCGTTTATGACATTTCTTCCTACGCTTATGGTATAAACTTGTTGCTAATGAGGGGGAATAGGTTTCTTTTTTAGAATTACGTCGTAATTCTCGGGATATAGTAGATGGTGAACGATGTAAAATTGTTGCTATTTTTCTAATTGAATAGCCTTTTGCCGTTAAAAAGAGTAGATTTTCTCGTTCATTTGTGGTAAGATGATTATAGTGATTCATTTGTAAAAATCCTTTAATTTGTCTTCGCAAACATAATTATATTGGATTTTTCCTTTGAAGTGAACCCCACAGTTTAGACAAAAAAAATATTAAATTTGTGAATGAGTTCTGTATTGTACAGGACTCATTCCTTTTAGTTTACGAGAGATTCTCTCGTTGTTGTAGTAGTAAATATATTCGTGTAGTTGTGCAATGAAAGCGTTAACGCTTTCAAATTTTTCGCCGTAAAACATTTCTACCTTTAACCGTCCGAAAAAATTTTCCATCGCTCCGTTATCCATACAGTTTCCTTTCCTCGACATACTTTGCGTTATATTATGCTCTTTCAGTAGCCTTTGGTATTCAGCGTGTTGGTATTGCCAACCTTGATCCGAATGAAATAACGGTCTTGCATTTTCGGGAAGTTTCTCAAATAACCCGTTCAACATTTCTCGTATTTGATCCAAGTTCGGACTTAAAGAAATAGAATAGGAAATAATTTCTCGGTTATATAAATCCAACGTAGGGGATAAGTAAACTTTCTCTCCACAAACGTTAAATTGCGTTACATCCGTTGTAAGTTTTTCAAAAGGCTTCTCTGCTGTGAAATCTCTTTGCAAGAGATTTTCCGCTACCTTCCCTACTTCGCCTTTGTAAGAATGATACTTTTCGTTTTTACGCTGTTTTCCTTTGAGATTAAGGCTTTTCATTAGTTTTAATACCGTTTTATGGTTTATGATATGACCTTTGGCTCTCATTTCATCCGTTATTCTACGGTATCCGTATCTTTGCTTATGGTAATTGAAAAGTTCTATGATTTCTTCTTTTTCAACAGCGTATTTATCTATTTTACCTTTCTTTTCGTTGTAGTAGTAAGTACTTCGTTTAACCTTTGAGATTTTTAACAGGATTTCAAGCGGATATTTTTGCCTTAATTGCGTAACTATTTCTGCTTTTTGCTTTTCTTTTGTTCTTCCGCTGCAATTAAGGCACTCAATTTTTTTATGTATTCGTTCTCCGCTCTTAAATATTGATTTTCTTCTTTTAATTTTTGCAGCTCTGCAATTAAGTCATTTTCTACCTGCTTATCTAATGGTTTCTTTCTCGGTCTGCCTTTCCTTGGATTATCCATTTTTGTCGATCTGCCACGCCTTTCTATGTAAAAGCCTGCTTCTCCTTCTTCTAAATATATGCGTTCCCACTGTTTCAGAAAGCCAATGCCTCGAGGGGCTAAATGCGGAAAATATTTTCGCATTGTTTCACCGTAGCTCAAATGATGTTCTCGCATATCCATTATAACAGATATTTTGAATTCTGGCGAGTATTTTTTGTTTCTTCTTTTCCTTCCTTTCATAAAAATATACACCTCCAAAAGTTTGTCTAACTTTTGGGGTGCATATCA
>CADAVS010000164.1 GCA_902791425.1 uncultured Ruminococcus sp. | reverse complement strand
TTTCTGTTTATTATAAAATTCATATTTTCCCTCACGTTTAAAAAATTTTTTCATACAATATAAAGACGAGTGATTGGCGCCGTCAACGCTCTTTATATAAAAGAATCGGCTCGGAAAAATCTGGGCCGATTCCGATTGAATTTTATTTATAAATCGGCATACAATATAGACACAATAAATATCTGAAGGAGTGATAATATGTATCTGTCTGTTCCCTGTTCAGAAAAAAACTGTGTCTACCATTTAGATGGCATATGCACATTGGAAACAGCAAGTAAAAAATCTAAAAAAACCAACAATACCGATTGTCTGTACTATAAGGATGCAAATGTTATCTGCTCAGAAAATCAACAGCAAAATTAGAAAAGAGTTCAGCACCGACAGCAAGTGCGTTTTCGTCTATGTCAAACATTGGGTTATGCAAGGGATAGCACATATCCTTGTCTATATTTCTGCAGCCAAGCTTAAATAATATTGACGGACATTCGTTTGCGAAATAGGCAAAATCTTCTCCTGCCATTGTAGGCATACCACCTAAAATACAATTATCTTCTCCGATTACACGTTTTGCTGTTTCGCTAAAAAGGTCAGTTATATTGCCATCATTAATTAATGGCGGAAACAGCTCAACGAAATTATATTCGCATTTTGCACCATATGTATTACATATTCCGTTTGCAACCTCTCCTATACGCCTTTTTAAGAACGCACGAACCTCGTTGGTGAGTGAGCGAGCCGTCCCGCTGATTTCAGAATATTCAGGTATAATATTCGTTGCATTTCCTGCGTGTATTGTTCCGATTGTAACAACAGCTTGTTCAAATGGATTTATCTCTCGTGCCGGCAATGTTAGTAATGCCTCAATAATTTTGGCACTTATGGCAATAGGGTCAATAGAGTTTTGCGGTTCTGCACCGTGACCGCCCTTGCCGATAACCTTTATAAAAAAGTCATCAGGTGAGGCGTAGAGCGAACCTTTTTTTATGCGTATTTTTCCGCAATCAATGTCGGAATCCATATGCAATGCAATGCAGGCATCAACATCAGGTGCAGATAAAACACCCGCATCTATCAAGGGTTTTGCTCCGCCCGATGTTTCCTCACCCGGTTGAAAAACAAGCTTTACCGTTCCTGAAAAATGTTCTCTTGTCTTATTTAACACATCACATACGCACAACAATATGGCTGTATGTGCATCATGACCGCAGGCGTGCATAACACCATTATTTACGGATTTATATTCACACTCTCTTGTTTCACATACAGGCAAGGCGTCAATGTCCGCACGTATCAAAAGTGTCTTGCTCTTTTTTGAATTTAAAGTTCCCTCAATAATAGCAATAACATCGGTACCCACCAATCCGCTAACATAATTCACCGACATTTCATCAAGACGTTTCTTGATATATTCCGAAGTTTTGTACTCTTTAAATGACAGTTCGGGATTTTTGTGAATGTGACGTCTGTCGTCTATTAATCTATTTTTATTTTCAGAAATTATATTCGCAATTTGTTCTTTAACATCAATCATATTAATCACCCTTTAGTCTAATTAACTGTGAAAATATTTATACACGTTTTCAGCAGACCTTTTATCGAGTACATCTGTCAGCTCATCAATAGTTGCAGCCCTTGTCACTTTATCACGCACAGCGCTCTTGGCCATATCCAATCGTCTGAATTTTTTATTTCCGGCTGAATCTTTACTCATGCGAATAAGCTGAATTCTTCCCACCTCTGGATTAAGACGAGCATATTCAGCAAATCCTTTAGCCTTTCCAAGATTATCTTTAAAATCCGGATTGTGCGGCTCAAGAATATCAATTACATATCCAGAAATTTCATCTTTTCGAACCACAATAAAATCCGGGTATGCTGGCTTAGTGATTCCATCTTCTTCATATGGAATACAGAGGGCCCATGAGCCTCTCGAAGGATTACGAATCCAGCAAACAAAATCTGGCCTATGTTCTTCTTCCGAAATTACTCCAGCCTCCCAAGAATTTAATTTTAATCGCGCCACTCCTGTATCTTCACTTACAAAAAGGTGGTCTCGATAATCTTGCCCTCCTGCATCATGCGGTACTTGAATGGTTTCCGGCAGCCTAAAACTATGCTTACTTACCTTATCGCCATCTGAAACAATACTGTTATACTGTTTACGAATTGAATCCGAATCTATCCTGGCAATGTATCGCCTATATTGATCATTCAACTCATGGAATCGCTTCTCTGCATACTCATGAAGTGAATTCATGCACTCATCGTCCGCTGCAAAAATAATGACATCTATTTCATAAATAGCCGGATTTGACCAATCTCCATATTTATTTCCATATGCAAGTCCTACACCCTCATTACATAATTTGGCTTCCGCCGCTCGAAATTGTCTCTCAATATCTGAGTCCGTAGTAGTAAATAAATTATGAACAGAGTAATTATCTACACTTTCACCAAAAGCATCAAAGATTTGTGTTGCCAGTTGAAACTGCTTTACTTGCATCACAAGATCATCATATTTGCCATCTGCCTTAAGGCCCAGAATATGCTTATGGATCATTTCAACAATCTGATCCTTAACCTCATCAATAGCTTCTCTATACAAATTTGACATCGTAAGCAGATGCGCCATTTTGAATAAAGATTTTAAATAATTATTGATCTGAAAAGCTCGTACATCATAAGATAGCAGGTCACTGTCATTAATAAATTTCATGACAGCCTCACGATCAAATAATTCGTCTGCTTCCTTAATATGCTCCTGTTCAACTGCTGCATCTTCTTTTCCTTTGTTTTTATTAATTGAAGCAGTATCTTGAATTTCATTTGTTGTAGC
>CADAVS010000163.1 GCA_902791425.1 uncultured Ruminococcus sp. | reverse complement strand
CCTGATTTAAAACTATAACTTTATTATGTTTGCATTAAAGTCCGCCGCCATCTTTTCGATATGACTGTGACAAGTGAATACAAAAATCTGTCCCCTGTCTGCAAGGTCATTTAGGAAAGCCACAGCAGCTTTAGTACGTTTATCGTCATAGGTTGTTAATATATCATCTAAAAACAGAGGCTTTTCTCCGTCAGTACTTCCGGACACCGCCACTCTCAGTGCAAAATACAACTGCTCATAGGTTCCATAGCTGAAGTATTCGGCATCATACAGCTCTTTGTTGCTAGCAACTCTGATTTTAAATTCGTCAGATATTCTCACATCATTATGCTCACCATATGTCAGCTTATCTATAATTTTGTTGACAGAGTTATTTATCTCAGGTGCAATCATTGACTTCCATTCCTCTGCCGCCTTTTCGATGGTTTCTGCCGCCAATTTTATGGCAGAAATTTTATTCTTACATTCATCAATCTCATTCTTAATGGAATTGATTTCTGTATCTATATCAGCAGGTATTCGACACTCTCTTACGTCATATGCCATCTTGCTTTCAATTTCTTTGAGTTCTGTCACAATACCGATATGCTTTTGACGCATAACCTTAAGCTTGGCCTCTATATTTTCAGCCGGCTCATATATTTTATCAATATCACCGCTTGTCTTTGCAAGTTCATCTATGTCATATCCTCGGCTCAATTCCTTTTTCATTTCAATTAAGCCGTTTATGCGTACATCAAAGCCTTGTCCTGTCACAAAAAGGTTTCTGAGTTCACCTGCATCATTTACTGCATATTTATTTAAAACACTGTCTAATTCTTTTTGCAGTACAGAAAGTTCATCAATAATTACCTTCTTCTTTTTTTCAATATCATTTTTTTTCTTTAAATGCTCACTTTTTAAAGTATTGCATTTTCTTATATTGCTTATACCCAAAGCTATGCACACCGCACCCACAAGTGCAACAACTGTCATAACTGTTGCCATAACATTTGAATTTAAGATTACACCGCACACAATTGCCATTATTAAGCCAATAATCAATAGTGCGACACCAACACCCAATATTACACCAAAACGCAATTTTGTTTTATCGTAATCGACTTCCTCAATATCAGGAACAGAATACTCTCTCTCTTTCTCTAATGATATAATTCTCTCCTGTGCTGTCCACGCCTTTGAAACAATATCTTCGGTTAAATCTCTGCTTTTCTTATATTCTTCACTCTGATAAATTTTATCAAGCTTATTGTCACATTCACATATTTGTCTGTATACTTCTCTCTCGGAGACTTTTTTCTCATACTCAAGACTATTTTTATAGCTAATCTCAAGTTGATTGATTTCAGCTTCAATCTTAGAAAGCTCTGTTCCCAGCTCAAGCTTTCTTTCTTCGCTTGTCTTTTGTTGTGCAAGGCGTGTCGATAAATCATATTTTTCACGTCGGCACTCGTCAAGCCTTCTGTTTAACTCATCTAATCTTCCGTCAGTGTTACGTCTGTCAGCCGCTTTAATTTGCTTCTGCATAACAGCAAGCCTTTCAAGTGCTTTTTTAGCAGAAACAACCTCGTCACCGCTTTCACTTAGATTTGAAACCCGCCTTAGCAGTTCATCATCTCTGCCACCCATAAAGGTGCCGTTTTGACTTATCCACAGAGTTTTTTCAAACACTTCCTGCGGAATGTCAAAGAGCCATTCACCCACAGAATTTGCTTTTATATCGTCTATTTTTTCGCCGCTCAGTGCATAACATATTTCAGTTTTGTCACTGACAGCCGTCTTACCAAACTGACGTCTTACCTCTATAAGCACACCATTGTTGTTTACGGTGAGGATACCCTCGGCTCTTTTCTCACCCCAGGGAATTGCCCTCTCTCTTTCTTTAAGAGCCTCACCGCTCTTTTTTCTGGTAGGCATACCATAAAGCATAGCCTTAATAAATAAATTTATCGTAGACTTTCCTGCTTCATTAACACCATAAATCACATTCAAGCCACTCTTTGTATTAATCTCAAAGTCCCTGAATTTACCGAATTTTATAAGATTAAGCTTTTCTATAACAACAGCCACTACACCTCACCTCCAAGCAAGGCGTCCAGCCCTATCATCATAGCTTTCTCTGCTATATGCCTTTCCTCATCACTGCAATTTTTTATCCTGTCTTGCATCATTCTCACAAACTCACCGCACAAGGTGTTTTGTGCAGCTATGGCATCTATATCATAATCCTGCTGTGTATTATCTGTGACTTCGGCATAATATACCGCATTTTTTATATCGTTTTTCAGTATGTCAATGTTAAAAATTTCAGAAGAGATTTTTCCCATAACATTGATTTTATACATATCTTTCTCACAGCCACAGGATAAAATTTCTTGCTTAACCTTGTCGAAAATCTGAATATTATCCGACAAACCGCTTATGTCAACATCCACCTTAAAAAGCCGACGTATACAAAGCTTTTTAAATTCTACTTTTACAGCTCCGTCATTGATTTCACCGATATAGCACCCCATATCTCCGCATTCGTCAAAGCCTCTGCCCTCAGGCGGACCGGGATATGCAAAGTATGTATTGCCATATTTTTTTATTTCAGACCTGGTATGTATATGTCCAAGTGCCAGATAATCAGCTCCGCAACCTTCTATATACCCTCTGTCAACTGAATTATAGCCAACCTCCTCCATATTTGAAGCAATGTCAGCGTGCATCAATATTATATCGGTTACACCCTCTGTCTTTTCAATTTTGTTAAACCTTTTCGCAATATCGGAATATGTGTCGGAAAAGCTACATCCGTACACACGGGTTTTAAGCTTATCAAGCTCCACACATTCAGGCTCGGTGCCAAATATGTGAACGTTATCGCCAAAGTCTGTATTT
>CADAVS010000162.1 GCA_902791425.1 uncultured Ruminococcus sp. | reverse complement strand
CCGATTTAAGTTTAAAAGTAGTTATGGGATTTAAGCAAAACTATGTTATCACTTTTTTGGATGTAAATGTAACATATGTTTGACAACTGCAGAGAAAAAAAGTGAAGTTTTATAAAAAAATGCTTGCATAATGAAAAATGATGTGCTATAATATTATGGCGTTTGGAATAAACTTTCCAAATAATAAATTAAATACGCACGTGCAATGATTGTTCAAGCGGTGCCGAATACCCGTGACGGTACTTGAATAAGGTGATTTGTACGGAGGTAAAACTATGGAGGTGTAAAATCATGGGAGTAATTCAAATGAAACAGCTTTTAGAGGCAGGTGTTCACTTTGGACATCAGACTCGTCGCTGGAATCCGAAAATGGCTGAGTACATTTTCACAGAGAGAAACGGTATCTACATTATTGACTTGCAGAAAACCGTAAAGAAGATTGAGGAAGCATACTACTTTGTACGCGATATCGCAGCAGAGGGCGGCAACGTTCTTTTTGTAGGTACAAAGAAGCAGGCTCAGGATGCAATCCGTGAGGAAGCTGAAAGAACCGGTATGTACTATGTCAATGCAAGATGGCTTGGCGGTATGCTTACAAACTTTAAGACAATAAAGAAGAGAATTGACCGTCTTTATCAGCTCGAAAAGATGGAAGAAGACGGCACAATGAGCCTTCTTCCTAAGAAGGAAGTTATCAAGCTTAACCTGGAACACGAAAAGCTTGAAAAGTTCCTCGGCGGTATCAAAGAAATGAAGGATATCCCTGCTGCTATGTTTGTTGTTGACCCAAGAAAGGAAAAGAATGCAATAGCTGAAGCACACAAGCTCGGTATCCCTGTTATCGCTATCGTTGATACAAACTGTGACCCCGAAGAAGCTGATTATCCTATCCCGGGTAATGATGATGCTATTCGTGCCGTTAAACTTATTGCTTCTACAATAGGTAACGCTATTATCGAGGGCCGTCAGGGTGAACAGTTCGTTCCCGAAACAGAAGCTGCTGAAGAAGAATCTGCTGTTGAGGCTGATGTTAGCCTTGATATGCTTGATGACTAATATTAAGATATAAAGAAAGGATTGATATATTATGGCATTTACTGCACAGGATGTTAAAAAGCTCAGAGAAATGACAAACTGCGGTATGATGGACTGTAAAAAGGCTTTGACAGAAACCGATGGCGATATGGATAAGGCTATTGAGTTTTTGAGAGAAAAGGGCCTTGCTACCGCTGCTAAGAAGGCGGACAGAATTGCAGCCGAAGGTATCGTTAAGTCTTATATGGATGGCAATGTAGGCGTTTTGGTTGAGGTTAACTCAGAAACAGACTTCGTTGCTAAGAATGATGAATTCCAGAACTTTGTAAGTGATGTTGCAAAGACAATCGCTGTTGCAAATCCTGCCGACGTTGAAGCTCTTAAGGCTGAAAAGTGCGGAGAGTCTACAATAGGCGATATGCTCACAGAAAAGATTGCTAAAATCGGTGAGAATATGAACATTCGCCGTTTCTCAAGAATTGAAACAGACGGCGTACTTGTTGATTACATTCACGCCGCAGGCAAAATCGGTGTTCTTGTTGAAGCTGACGCACCTGACTGTGATGAAGTTAAAGAATGTCTTAAGAACCTCGCTATGCAGATAGCTGCTCTTAGTCCTAAGTATTTATCAAGCGATGATGTACCTGAGGAATTCAAAGAACACGAAAAGGAAATTCTTATTGCTCAGCTTAAGAATGATCCCAAGAATGCATCAAAGCCTGACAATATTATCGAAAAGATGATTACAGGCCGTCTTGCAAAGGAGCTTAAAGAATACTGCTTGCTTGAACAGGAATACGTTAAAGCTGAAAGCAAGGAAACTGTTGCTCAGTATGTACAGGCAGTTGGCAAGAAGATTGGTGCTGACGTTAAAATCAAGAGCTTCGTTCGTATAGAAAAGGGCGAAGGTATTGAAAAGAAAGAAGAAAACTTCGCTGATGAAGTTGCAAGTATGATTAAATAATTCGTCAGAATTTATATAAAGGCTCGGTTCCTGATTGGGACTGAGCCATTGTTTTTTATGCAAACTTCAGTGCAATCCCCCAAAAATCGGATGTTGATATTTTTATATAAAATAACATTATAAGTGGATATTTTTATATATATAACACAAAAATAGACATAATCAATCATTGAAATTAGGCGACTTTGTGCAAAACGACAGAAATGAAAAAAGATATTGCAAAAAACGACTCAATATGTTAATATTATATATGATTGGTCTTTAGTGACAAATCGCATATTATATAATATAAGGCTATATAAGTTATGCATTTTAGATAATAAGAAATATTTGCGATAATGTATAGGAGGAATAATTACAATGAGTGAAATTAAGAGAATTGGTGTAATGACAGCCGGCGGAGATTGCCCGGGACTTAATGCGGTTATCCGTGCGGTAACAAAAACTGCAATATTAAAGTATGGCTTGGAGGTTGTTGGTATTAAGCACGGCTATCGTGGCTTATACCTCGGCGGAGATAACTTTGTAAATCTCGGCTTAAATGATGTATCCGGTATCATTTCAAGGGGCGGTACAATCTTATACAGCTCTAACAAGGACAACCTGTTTGACTATGATTATATTGACGAAAACGGAAATCAGTGTCACGGCGACAGATCTGACGTTGGCGTTGAGAACTTAAAGAAAGCAGGAATTGACGCTCTTATCGTTGTTGGCGGTGACGGCACACTTACAAGCGGACGTGACTTTGCAAGAAAGGGTGTTAAGGTTGTAGGTGTTCCTAAGACAATAGATAATGACCTTGCATCTACTGATACTACATTCGGTTTTGATACTGCCGTTGCAACTGCAACAGAGTCAATTGACAAGCTCAGAACAACTGCGGAATC
>CADAVS010000161.1 GCA_902791425.1 uncultured Ruminococcus sp. | reverse complement strand
TGTAATCTCCGCTTTTTTTTTTTTTTAAAAGATATGCATCCACCTCATAGCCTAAGTAACTCCACGTATCCAACTCACCCATATCGGCTTTGATACCGCCAATGCTTATCTGATAGGGCTTTAAATCATTCTCACCCTTTAAGGATGTTAAATCGACAGCATCCACCACATCGGTTAAATGCACTATGTTAAATGTCCTGTAGCTCAATATATATCCATCCTCGGTTTCAAAACGGGGCGAATCACCATAGCTGACTTGCTTCATAACTTCTGTATTAAGAGCGTTTACACACATAACCGCAGCAGTGCCGCGAGTTACGGGCATTGTAATATCTACGTTTTCAAAAAGGCGTAGATTATTGGCAGTCCGAATATAGCCGGATGGATATCCTCCTGAATGATCCGCACGATATGAATAGCCCAAAACCCTCACCAGCATTGTAACCGCTTCGTTTATGCTTATGGTACGCAATGGCTCAAACTGTCCCTGTCTGCTGACAATTCCTGCCACAGCCAGAGAATTTATATATGGTGCATACTCACTATCCGACGCAACGTCACTGAAAAATTCCTCTGACGTGCCGCTTGATGAATAACCCCCTATTATACTTACTATTTTTGCAAATTCCTGTCTTGTAATCTCTGTGTCAAGGGAACTTTCATCAAAATCCGCAGCCCCCAGTATGCTGAGATACTGCACAGATTGCATCGCCTCAGTATATTGAACCTCCGTTTGCGTACTCTCCGAAACAGCCGTTGGCTCAGCCATAACCGTTCCGTATGGAATTGTACTAATAAGCGAAAATGTCAAAATCAGAGTCATAAGGAAATGTAAAAATTTACGCATTATCTCTACTCCTTTTTAATTTAATTCATTGATACAGGACTGCTTTTATTTCATATTCGTTATCAGACCATATATCATTTTAGCTGCCTGTGCACGACTGAGTGCTCCATCAGGAGAAAAGCTGCCATCAGGCATTCCGCTTAGTATTCCGCCTGCCTTAAGAGCATAAACATACTCTTTTGCATACTGTGCAATTTGAGCATCGTCTGCAAATACTTCGCCGTCTGTCGATAGCTCTTTTCCACTTCGCTTTGCAATTCTTCCGAGAATTACCGCCGCATCCTGCCTTGTGATGCTCTCTCCCAAACCAAATCTGCTTTCGGATACTCCAAATATTATTCCGCTGTTTACAGCTGAATGTATATATTTGCTGTACCACTGATCGCTTTTTACATCCTCAAAGGATACGCCGTTTTCAGCACTCTCTATTCCAAAGCCAAGTACCACCATTTTCACAAATTGCTCACGAGTAATATTTCCGTCAGGATCAAATTTTCCTTTCTCCACTCCGTTTATAACACCCATTTTATAAAGAGCGATTATACTCTCATTTGCCCACTCAACAGAAGAAATATCAGAAAATACTCCTGTGGGAGATGTTATGGGAGCCGATGACTCACCCTCAATTATAACAGGCGAGGGAATTCCCGTATCTCTATTTGTTGACGGGAGAGAACCACCCAAGCCACCCGAGCCACCCGAGCCGCCTCCCTCAACCGAAGTGATTGCCTTATTCATATCCGATACGAAAACCGATAAATCTTCGTAAGAGGACTTGAGATAATCTGTGAGCTTAGCCTTTTTTGATGCAGACAAGTTTTTGTATTTACTTAGATTAAAGCCCTTGCCCTCAAGGTACTGCCCGTGATTATCCGCAATGAATTTGTAATCATTCCAACCGTTTGGCTGGGATATTATGCTCTTGATAACACTTTCGCAGAATAAATCCTGTGCATCCTTTTTAAAGAATATGTCGTGGTTTTTAAAATACTCCGTAAATACGCTTTTTTTAGATGCACTCAATTTTTCGTCATAGGTTTTTACAAAATCTCCATCAAGAGAAAGTTCTTCCTTGTATTCATAAATATTAACCTTGCCCTCACAAACGGACCTTAAATGTGCCGAGAAGGTGAGCTCATTTACAAATTCCTCAGGAGTCATTTGGGATATCTTGTCATTAATCTTCAAGCGTTCAAATAACACCTTTGTTAAACCGCTTAAATCAACTGAGAAAATTTCACTTTCAGCATCTATTCCGAACAAAAGTGCAAGACTGTCAAGAGTGCCGTCTGTCGAAAGCTTATTTTTTAAATCCAAATATGAAGAGCCCTCTGCCTTCATAAGAAGATCAATTTCGTTTATAAAGTTCAGCTTATTTCCCAAGGTGGAAAAGTAAAAGGTACTACTTTTAATTTCATCTGTTTTGGAGTTGGACACTACCATTGTATAGTATCCCGGGTCTTCATCCTTTAAGCTGAAGCAAGCGGTGTATCTTCCCTGAGAGTCGGTTATATGCTGGGAAAATGAAGCGAGCATTTTATTTTTAAGTATTGTTTTTAGGTCTGCGGTTGTGTAATCCGTTGCATCATCTTCTCTCTGCGGTCTGATTACGGTAAGGCTAACACTGTCGCCGTACCCAAGGATATCCGATTGTCCTTCAACCGTTACTAAACCCGTATCATCAACTACGGGTGGCGGAAGTATTTCCGCCACCGCACTGATATATATAAGTGATACCGATAATAAGCTGCAAATCAGCCATTTCATCTTGTACATAGTTTTCCCTCCGGAAAAGTTCTTATTTGAATCTGATAATTGTCATATATGGAATTGGATACCTTTGGTCACCTGTATTTTCATTATACAATTCAACTATATTTCCTGCTTTATACTCCTTAACATGCATATTGCGGTAAGTATTTTTTGCAAGCAGAGCAGTTCCTTTGTGTGCGATGTACGCATCATCGCTTAAATATGAATTAACCCAACCTTCCTCTGGCTTACAGAATTGCGGTGAACCAGATGCAGTAACACTTGAAAGCA
>CADAVS010000160.1 GCA_902791425.1 uncultured Ruminococcus sp. | reverse complement strand
TAGCTGTATACGGGTCGTGGTTTCCTGCAGATATAAACACATATGTATTCTCAAGCTCGGCAAACTTTCTTTTTAAAAAAGAAAGTGTTTCTTCCGAAACATAACTGCTGTCAAACACGTCACCTGCAATAAGTAGAATATCATAGTTTTTAGCAAGGTCAATCAGATTGGAAACACATCTCAGCATTTCATTTCTCCTGATTTTTGCTTGCTCTGCGGTAAAGTGAGCGGAAAAAGCCGCATCCAAATGCAAGTCTGCAGTATGTAAAAAAGTCGGCATCCTCTCACCTCCGCCAAATTATCAATTTAATTATTCTTCATCCTCAGGCATTTCCCAGGTGTGATATACATTTTGAACGTCATCATTTTCTTCAAGCATATCAATAAGTCTTTCCATCTTCTTGATATCCTCTTCATTATCAATTGCAGTTGTTGTCTGAGGAATGTAGTTAATCTCAGCCTGAACAAAGCTATATCCTGCGACATCAAGATTATCACGAACCTGACTGAAGCTTTCAGGGGCAGTCATAATCTCAAAGCAATCATCCTCCACATTAAAATCATCAGCACCTGCTTCTAAGGCTTCCATCATCAGAGTGTCCTCGTCAATGCCGTCAGCCCTTTCAATAACAATCATACCTTTTCTGTCAAACATAAAACCTACACAGCCATTTTGACCTAAGTTTCCGCCATTCTTGTCAAAGTAATGACGCAAATCACCTGCTGTTCTGTTTTTATTATCTGTCAAGGTTTCAACCATAACAGCAATTCCGCAAGGACCATATCCCTCGTATATCATTTCAAAATATTCGTTTGTGCTGCCTTCACCGGAAGCCTTTTTAATACTTCTCTGAATGTTATCGTTAGGCATATTATTTGCCTTTGCCTTGGCAATAACATCTCTCAGCTTTGAATTGCTGTCAGGATCAGGTCCTCCCTCTTTAACTGCAACCATAAGCTCACGTCCGATTTTGGTAAAAATCTTACCGCGTTTTGCGTCGATTGCCCCTTTTTTTCTTTTGATAGTTGCCCATTTCGAATGTCCTGACATAAGTACCTCCTAAAATTTTGTAAATCTTTCTATAATAAAATATTTATTACCCTTTGTTAATCGTAACACTTTGCGTGCCGCCCTCCTTATTTAAAGGAGGGCTTTGGATTAAACTACTTATTATCGTTGTCGCTTACAATCTCTTTAATTGATGTTGCGAGGCCTGCAAGTCCCTGAAGTTCAGAGGGAACGATAATTTTTGTCGCCTTGCCGTCTGCCGCCTTAGCGAATGCCTCCATACCCTTTATTGCCAAAACAGCATCAGAAGGGCTTGCCTCATTCAGCATCTTAAGACCTTCAGCCGTTGCCTTCTGCACCTCTCTGATTGCCTGTGCCTCACCTTCGGCAATTCGGATTGCGGCTTCCTTTTCAGCCTCAGCCTTTAATATTTGCGACTGTTTCTCAGCCTCTGCCTCTAATATTCTGGATTCCTTTTTACCTTCGGCAACAAGGACAGCAGACTTCTTCTCACCTTCTGCACGGAGAATAGACTCACGTCTTTCACGCTCTGCCTTCATCTGTTTTTCCATTGCCTCACGTATACCTGCAGGCGGAATAATATTTTTAAGCTCAACACGATTGATTTTTATTCCCCACGGGTCAGTTGCCTCGTCAAGGATTGCTCTCATCTTGGTATTGATAACATCTCTTGAAGTCAAGCTTTCGTCAAGCTCCATATCACCTATTATGTTTCTGAGTGTTGTGGCAGTAAGATTTTCAATAGCCGACATAGGAAGCTCTACACCATAGGTATAAAGTCTTGGGTCGGTTATCTGAAAATACACAACAGTATCTATCTGCATTGTAACATTATCCTTAGTAATAACCGGCTGAGGCGGAAAATCAACAACCTGCTCTTTAAGGCTAACCTTTTTTACAACCTTTTCTACAACAGGTATTTTAAAGTGCAGTCCCACTCCCCAGCTTGCGTGAAAAGCACCAAGACGTTCCACAATATATGCGTGTGCCTGCGGAACAATTTTGATATTAGCTATTAAAACAATAATTATCAAAACTAAAAAACCTACAAATAATTCCATAATTATACTTCCTCACTTTCATTTACATTATCATCTACTACTGTTACAACAAGATGTGCCCCTGAAATCTCTTCAACCTTAACCTTTGTACCGATTTTGGCAAAGGTATCACCTCTCACCTGCACAGACCACCTCTGTCCGCAGACATTGACCTCACCTTTGGCACGGATTGGGTCAACATCTTCTGTTATGACACCAATATGTCCGATAAGTCTGTCAGCATTTGTAGGCACTTTTTTAATAACTCTCATTTTTTTGCACAGTGGAAAAGTGATTGCAAGGGTCAGAGCAGATACCAATAAAAATGCGATTATCTGCACACTTTCACTAAACCCTAAGCCTGCGGCGATGGCAGCGCAAACCGCTCCTACGGCAAACCACACCGACACCAATGCAGTTGTTACCATCTCAACAACACCTGCCGCAAATGCAATAATTATCCATAAAATTACAGCCATAAAATCTCCATTCCGTCGTCTTACGTCGACACAAACAGTAATTAAATTTTTCTCTTATCCGCAACACAATATTATCCCTAATACGAGCGTTTATATCCTCCGCTGCGTTTTGAGTCGTTGCTTCTCTTTAAATCCTGGAACTTTTCGTCGCTGTCCTGCTTGAACTTCTGAAGCATATCGTCAAAGCTCATATCCGAGCTGTTTTTATTAAAGGAAAATTCCTCCGGAGGCCTTCTGCTGCCGCCATTGTTGGCTCTCGGCTTTCTTCTTGCATCTTTTTTCTTCTCACGTTTTTTCTCTGAATTTTCAAGCATAACCTGCTTAATGGACAAGCTGATTTTTCCGTTTTCTGTACCGAGAAC
>CADAVS010000159.1 GCA_902791425.1 uncultured Ruminococcus sp. | reverse complement strand
CTCTATTTATCGTCATCATCTGAATTTGCATTTATGTACATTTCTTCTGTCGTTGCTTGTATTTCTTTAAGCTGTTCGATAATATCGGTTATTTGATTGAATAACTTGAAATACATACTCTTGTAATCTTCCATAACAGCAATCTCCTTTGATTTATTCCACAATAAAAAATGCGTGGCAACAGAAATCTGTACCACGCACAAAAACGAGGCCTACACTTCAGATGTTACCACACATTCTTGAATACGAAATTGCCCAATGAAGAGTTTTTCGATTGTAAAGCCTGCGTTTTTTACAAAACACAAAACTTCAAAGGGCAACAAAACAAAAACACTCCAAAAAGGAATATCAAAATTATAAAATATTTTATTGTATTCAAAAATATGTGGTAAATATATTATACCACTATTCTGATTTTATATCAATACATCTTTTAAAATTTTTTTGCTGATATTGGTATTAGTAATGATTATTATCCTTTACATAAAGAAATAGCCGCCTATCTCCGCATAAGATAGACGACTAAATTTTTAGTTATACATTTTTGCGGAAACAACTAATGTCGTTCCCTCTTACTATATTTATATTATCACATATTGTTCAATATGTCAAGTTGTTTACTAAAGCTTTACGCAAGCCTCAAAATATAATTTGACAAGCGGTATAAACAGTGATATAATTATTCACGTTGGACAAAAAACAGGCTTGTGTTGTTGCACGGGTTTATGTTTAGGATATATTTCAAATAAATCAGAAAGGTATGATTGTAATGGGAGGATTTTTCGGCGTAGTAAGCAAGACAGATGCAGTATCTGATGTTTTTTTTGGAACAGACTATCATTCTCACCTGGGAACAAGGCGAGGAGGAATGGCGGCATATAATAAAGAAATAGGCTTACAGAGGAAAATTCATAAAATAGAGAATTCTCCGTTCAGAACAAAGTTTGAAAACATATTTGAGGAAATGTCAGGCACCTCTGCAATAGGCTGCATAAGCGACTACGACCCACAGCCGTTGCTTATACGTTCACGTTTGGGTTCTTATGCGATTTGCATTATCGGCATTATAAATAATGCGGAAGAGTTGATTGACGAGTATCTGACTGATATAGGCGGTCATTTTGATGCAAGAACAGGCGGTAATATTAATTCAACCGAACTTGTATCGGCATTGCTCAGCCAAAAGGACAACTTTGCAGACGGAATAAAGTTTGTCCAGGATAAGATAGATGGCACAGCCTCTATTTTGATATTGAAGGATGATGGTGCAATTATTGCGGCACGCGATAAATACGGCAGATTGCCTATCTTGATTGGTAAAAACGAAAACGGCTATTGTGTATCTTTTGAGTCTTTTGCGTGTCAAAAGCTGGGCTATGAATTAGAGTATGAGCTTGGACCTGCTGAAATTGTTGAAATTACCGCCGATGGCACTAATCAATTACAGCCCAAAGGCGAAGAAATGCGTATATGTTCATTTCTTTGGAGTTATTACGGATATCCTACCTCAACCTATGAGGGAGTAACAGTTGAGGCTATGCGTTACAGAAACGGAATGATAATGGCTGAAAACGATAAAAAGGCGGAGAATGTCAACGACTTGGACTATGTGGGAGGCGTTCCGGACTCAGGTACTCCCCACGCAATAGGATATGCAAATCAGTCGGGCGTACCATTCGCAAGACCGTTTATAAAGTACACGCCAACCTGGGCGAGAAGCTTTATGCCCACAAAGCAAAAGGAACGTAATCAGATTGCTAAAATGAAGCAGATACCCGTTCACGAGCTTATTAAGGATAAAAACCTGCTCTTTGTTGACGACTCTATCGTAAGAGGAACTCAGCTTAAAGAAACAGTAGAGTTTTTATACGAAAACGGAGCCAAGGCGGTTCATATGCGTTCTGCTTGTCCGCCTATTATGTATAGCTGTAAATACTTGAACTTTTCAAGCTCCACAAGTGAAATGGACTTGATTACAAGAAGGGTAATTGTTGACTTGGAGGGCGAAGAGGGACTTAACCATATTGAAGAATACAGCAAGCCTGATACTGAGAGAGGAAAGGCTTTGAGAAAAGCAATCTGTGAAAGATTTAACTTCGCATCATTGGAATTTCAGACCTTGGACGGCATAATCGAGGCAATAGGTATGGAAAAGTGCAAGCTTTGCACATATTGCTGGGATGGCAAAGAATAAGAATAAGAATATTACGACAAAAAAACAGTATGCGTTTTTGCATACTGTTTTTTTGTATGTTTACATACAATTTACATAACTTTGCTTTTGGAATTAACATAACAAATATTATACTGTAAAAAAACAAAATATTTATTAAGGAGAGTGATTTTAATGAAAAAAATCGCAGGAGTTATTTTAACAGTGAGTTTAATTTTGGGTGTGTTGGTTGGATGTTCCGAGCAACAGAGCTCGCAGGTCACAGAAACTGCACCTCAGCAAAGCACAGTATCAACTGATGGTTCAACATCAATGGAGAAGGTTATAGGCTATTTAAGCGAAGCCTATATGGAAGAAAAGAAGGACACAAAGGTTACATACAATCCAACAGGTTCAGGTGCAGGAATACAGGCAGTATCAGAGGGCAGATGTGACATAGGTTTGTCAAGCAGAGATTTAAAGGATGAGGAA
This sequence comes from uncultured Ruminococcus sp., assembly GCA_902791425.1. Classification (GTDB taxonomy): domain Bacteria; phylum Bacillota; class Clostridia; order Monoglobales; family Monoglobaceae; genus UMGS1820. Next base: position 284 of record CADAVS010000159.1, on the reverse strand, counting down.
AAGGCTAATCTGACAGGTACAGTTGTTGCAATTGATGGTATAGCTGTTATAGTGAACAACGAAAACCCAATTGAAAATTTAAGCGTAGAACAGATTGCCAAGATTTACACAGGTGAGATTAGCAATTGGAAGGAAGTTGGCGGCGACGACCAGGCAATTGTGTTGATAGGCAGAGAGGCTGCATCAGGCACAAGAGATGGTTTTGAGTCTATAACAAAGACAACAGATAAGTGCAAGTATACACAGGAGCTAACCTCAACGGGTGATGTAATTCAGACAGTATC
>CADAVS010000158.1 GCA_902791425.1 uncultured Ruminococcus sp. | reverse complement strand
AATATGACGGGGCATTAAGTCTAATGCTCCGTCATATTTTTATTATACTATCTGTGCACCGCTTTGAATATCATCAAGAGTTGATGTAACGACTAATTTTCCGTCGTGCTCTGCTGACAAAATCATTCCGTTTGACTCATAGCCCATCATCTTTCTCGGTGGGAAGTTAGCGATAAACAGCACATTTTTGCCAATCAAATCTTCAGGCTCATAATATTTTGCTATTCCCGAAAGTATCTGACGGCGTTCCGAGCCAACCTCCAGCTCAAATCTCAAAAGCTTTGAGGACTTGGGCACCTTCTCACATACAACAACTTTTCCCACTCTTATGTCAAGCTTATCAAAATCGTCTATGGTAACATTTTCTTTGTATGGTTCAATTTCAATTTTTTCTTCCTTGGGCATCAATTCGTCTTCAAGCTCCTTAAGCTTCTGCTCCGCATCAATACGAGCAAACAAAGGCTCAGCCGCTCCAACCTTTACACCCGACTTTGTCTTTCCAAATTCAGCAAGGCTCTCCCACGACAACTCATCCGCACCCGTTTGCTTTGCAATGGCAGTCTGAGTATCAGGCATAAACGAGCCGAGAAGTGATGCGATAAATCTTATGGCTTCAATCAGGTTATACATAACCGTCTTAAGCTGCTCGCGACCCTCATCGGACTTCGCAAGAACCCACGGCATTGTTTCGTCTATATACTTGTTGGCACGATTTACAATTCCCCAAATGCAATCCATTGCATCTGCCACCTTTAACTTATCCATACACTCCGCCGTTTTCTTTGCATTGTTTACACAAAGCTCTGCAAGGCTGTCATCAAAGTCTGTTTTTTCTGCCTGTGCAGGAATAACGCCATCAAAATATTTGTTGACCATAGACACAGTTCTGTTGACAAGATTTCCGAGGGTGTTTGCAAGCTCTGAATTGTATCTTGAAATCAAAGTTTCAAAGGTGATTGTGCCGTCTGATGCAAAAGGCATTTCGTGCAACAAATAATATCTTACCGCATCAACCCCAAAATTCTTCACCAAATCGTCTGCGTAGATAACATTGCCTATAGACTTGCTCATTTTATCCTCGCCGTTTAAAAGCCACGGATGACCGAAAATTTGTTTCGGCAACGGCTCTCCCAACGCCATAAGGAAGATAGGCCAATATATTGTATGGAACCTCAAAATATCCTTTCCTATAATATGCACATCAGCAGGCCAATACTTTTGATAATTTTCGCCCTTTTCATCACAGCGATAGCCCAGTGCGGTTATATAGTTTGTCAACGCGTCAAGCCATACGTAAACAGTGTGCTTTGGGTTCATAGGAACTTTAATTCCCCAATCAATTTTTGTTCTCGATACACACAAGTCCTGTAAACCCGGCTTTAAGAAGTTGTTTACCATCTCTTTTTTTCGGGACTCGGGCTGAATGAAGTCAGGGTTTTCTTCTATATACTTCATCAATCTGTCAGCGTACTTGCTCATTTTAAAGAAGTACGCCTCCTCGTGCTGTTTGTGAACCTCACGTCCGCAATCGGGACATTTGCCATCTACAAGCTGAGTTTCTGTCCAAAACGATTCACAAGGCGTGCAGTACCAATCCTCATAAGAATCAAGATATATATCGCCCTGGTCATACAACTTCTGGAAAATCTTTTGTACTGTTTCAACGTGATAGTCGTCTGTTGTTCTGATAAATTTGTCATAGCTTGTGTTCATCAAATCCCAAATACTCTTGATTTCTGACGCAACGCCATCAACGTATTCCTTAGGGCTGATGCCGGAGGCTTCAGCCAACTCCTGAATTTTCTGTCCGTGCTCGTCTGTGCCTGTACAGAAGAACACATCATATCCCATATATCTTTTAAATCTTGCAATAGCGTCTGTCAGCACTATCTCATAGGTATTGCCTATATGCGGTTTTCTTGAAGTATACGCAATGGCTGTGGTAATATAAAACTTTTTCTTATCTTCCATTATATATTTCCTCCGACTTCTAATTAATTTCCTGTTTTATTGCTCATCATCAATAGGTATACCAAAATGCTTATAGGCGAGAGGTGTTACTACTCTGCCTCGAGGCGTTCTGTTCAAAAATCCTATCTGCATCAGATACGGCTCGTATACATCCTCAATGGTATCGCTTTCCTCGCCGATTGTGGCGGCAAGAGTATCAAGTCCGACCGGTCCTCCGTTATATAGACGGATTACGGTCATAAGCATTCGCTTATCTATTGCATCAAGACCAAGAGGGTCAACCTCCATTCTGCCAAGCGCATCATTCGCCACCTCTGCATTAATCATTCCGTCAGCTTTGACTTCAGCAAAATCCCTGACACGTTTGAGCAACCTGTTGGCTATTCTCGGCGTTCCTCGGGAACGCGAAGCAATCTCAGCCGCACCATCTTTATCTATTCCGATATTTAAAATGTCGGCACTGCGGGTTATTATCTCCGAAAGTTCGTCCTTTGTATACATCTCCAAACGGGAAATCACACCAAATCTATCTCTCAAGGGAGCCGTAAGTGCACCCGCCTTAGTAGTCGCACCTATCAGTGTAAAATGTGGCAAATCAAGGCGTATAGACCTTGCAGACGGACCTTTTCCTATAATAATATCTAAGGCATAGTCCTCCATAGCAGGATATAATATTTCTTCTACACTGCGGCTCAATCGGTGAATTTCGTCTACAAAGAGAACATCGCCCTCACCTAAATTAGTGAGCAGAGCCGCAAGGTCGCCCTGCTTTTCTATGGCAGGGCCCGAGGTTATCCTGAGGTTAACACCCATTTCGTTCGCTATTATGCCGGCAAGAGTTGTTTTTCCCAATCCGGGGGGGCCGTACAGCAACACGTGGTCAAGGCTGTCGCCTCTCTTTTTTGCCGCATCAATATAAATCTTAAGGTTTTCCTTAGCCTTTTTTTGACCTATATACT
>CADAVS010000157.1 GCA_902791425.1 uncultured Ruminococcus sp. | reverse complement strand
ACAATCCGATTTAAGTTTAAAAGTAGTTATGGGATTTAAGCAAAACTATGTTATCACTTTTTTGGGGTGTAAATGTAACATATGTTTGACAACTACAGATAAAATGCAGAATATTATTTGAAAAAACAGTTGACAAATTAAAAAAAATATGGTAAACTACATTAGTTATCATTTTAAGATGGAGAAGGATGTGTATTTATGAAAAGACTCTTATCTCCTGAGAAAGTTGTCGGAATAAAGCAAACCCGTAATGCTGTACTTCAAAACAGAGCTGCGGTTGTGTACCTGGCGGAGGATGCCGCACTCGGCATGCTTGACGAGATTATCGAACTGTGTAAAGATAAGAAAATCGAACAGGTCTTTGTTCCAACAAGAAGGGAGCTTGCAAAGCATTGTAAAATTGATGTTCCTTGTGCGGTTGCCGCAGTATTAAATGATAGCAATAAATAAGTTAAAAACACAAATGTGTTTTTATATAATTCTATATGTATGGAGGTGAACATATTGCCAACATTTAACCAATTAGTCAGAAAGGGCAGAGCAACAGTTGAAAAGAAGTCAACTGCTCCTGCACTCTTAAAGGGTCTTAACACCAAGAAGAGTCAGCTTACTGATCAGGCTTCTCCTCAGAAGAGAGGTGTTTGTACTTCAGTAAGAACTATGACACCTAAAAAGCCTAACTCAGCTCTCCGTAAGGTTGCCAGAGTTAAGCTCACCAACGGTATCGAGGTATCAGCTTATATTCCCGGTATCGGTCATAATCTTCAGGAACACAGCGTTGTTATGATCAGAGGAGGAAGAATTAAGGACTTGCCTGGTGTTCGTTATCATATTATCCGCGGTACACTTGATACTTCGGGCGTTGATAAGCGTATGCAGAGCCGTTCAAAGTACGGTGCAAAGCGTCCTAAATAATTTCTGATGTAAAATGTGTTTAGTGCATATATGTTCACATTATTAAAGACCTATATGCACGACAGCGGAGGAAACTCCGTTGAGTACCTTAATGGTGAATAAACCTAAAGAAGGAGGGGAAGAGAAGTGCCAAGAAGAGGTCATATTGCCCGTCGTGATGTTTTGCCTGATCCTATGTACAATAATAAAACAGTTACAAGGCTCATCAACAACATAATGCTCGACGGTAAAAAGGGCGTTGCCCAGAAAATAGTTTATGATGCGTTTGACATAATCAAAGAGAAGACAGGTAAGGATCCTGTAGAGGTTTTTGAGGAAGCAATGAACGCAGTTATGCCGGTTTTAGAGGTTAAGGCTCGTCGTGTCGGCGGTGCCAACTATCAGGTTCCGATTGAGGTTAGACCTGACAGACGTGAAACATTAGGTTTGCGTTGGATTACTCTTTATTCAAGAAAGCGTTCTGAAAGAACAATGGCAGAAAGACTTGCTAACGAGCTTTTAGATGCAACCAACAGCACCGGCGGTGCATTCAAGAAGAAGGAAGATACTCACAAGATGGCTGAAGCGAATAAGGCGTTCGCTCACTATCGTTGGTAGTTTTTACTTTGTAAATTTGGCTATTTTGCCTGTTCGGGTCGCTCGCATATCCTGATATAGCTCGTGCCCCTGCACAGACAAACTATCACAAATTTACTTCGTAAAAAACCAAACGCGGAGTAAAGGATTTGGCTATTTTGCCTGTTCGGGTCACTCGCATATCCCGATATAGCTCGTGCCCCTGCACAGACAAACTATCACAAATTTACTTCGTAAAAAACCAAACGCGGAGTAAAGGATTTGGCTATTTTGCCTGTTCGGATTGCTCGCATATCCCGATATAGCTCGCACTCCTGCAAGCAAGCCCAAATTACTATGCGACAAAAGTATCTAATCATTTAAAATTGACACAAGGTATGGGCTGAACATAATCGGCCCGAGAGTTTGAACAGTTGTCTTAAATTGGGATAAGCTGTTCCGAAAGGAGAGAATTATGGGTAGAGCGTTTTCACTGGAAAAAACCAGAAATATAGGTATTATGGCTCATATTGATGCCGGTAAGACCACTACCACAGAGCGTATTCTGTTCTACACAGGCCGTATTCATAAAATCGGTGAGACACACGAAGGTGCCGCACAGATGGACTGGATGGAACAGGAGCAGGAACGTGGTATTACAATTACCTCTGCTGCTACTACTGCACAGTGGAAGAACCACAGAATTAACATCATCGACACACCGGGACACGTTGACTTCACAGTTGAAGTTGAGCGTTCACTCCGTGTACTTGATGGTAGCGTAACAGTTCTTTGTGCAAAGGGCGGCGTTGAGCCTCAGTCGGAAACCGTATGGCGTCAGGCTGATAAGTACCAGGTACCAAGAATGGTATATGTAAACAAGATGGACATTATGGGAGCTGATTTCTATAATGTTGTAAAAATGATGAAGGAACGTTTAAAGTGTAATGCCGTTCCGATTCAGCTTCCGATTGGTGCGGAAGATGATTTCAAGGGACTCATTGACCTCATTCAGATGAAGGCTTATGTTTACTATGATGAGCTCGGACAGGATGAGAGAATTGAAGATATCCCTGATGATATGAAGGATATGGCTGAAGAATACCGTCAGGCACTTCTTGAGGCCGTTGCTGAAACAGATGAAGAATTGATGGAAAAGTTCTTTGAAGAGGGTGACCTCTCAGAGGCTGATATCAAGAAGGCTATTCGTAAGGCTACAATCGCTAACGATATGGTTCCTGTTCTCTGCGGTTCTTCATACAGAAATAAGGGCGTTCAGAATATGTTGGATGCTGTTATTGACTTTATGCCGTCACCTCTCGACGTACCTCCGATTAAGGGTATCGTTCCGAGAACAGAGGAAGAGGAAGTTCGTCATTCTTCTGATGATGAGCCTTTTGCGGCTCTCGCATTTAAGATTGCAACTGACCCGTTCGTAGGTAAGCTTGCTTTCTTCCGTGTATATTC
>CADAVS010000156.1 GCA_902791425.1 uncultured Ruminococcus sp. | reverse complement strand
TACAAAGCTGTCCTTGTCCCAATATGCATCGGTAAGCCCGTCTGCGGAATACTCATAGGTTATACTTTCTCCAAGCGGGTTTTCAATTGAAACAGGCTGTGAGTTGATGTAATTAATCGTATATGTGCGATCCGTGCCTGCAGTGATAGACGTAATGACGCCATTCTGCGAGGTAAATGTAATAGCATTAGCTGCCAAATCCGAAACTGAAACAAGGGTTCCGTTTAAATCATAACGGTAATTGTTTGAACCGTCACTGATAATATATCCGTCAGACAGTTTAACAAGAGAGCAGCCCGTTGAATAGTTTGTATAGTTGTTTTGGGATGAAGTGCGCTCAAACGCAAGCTGCGTAGCATCCGGCATAACAGCATAGATTACATTCTGAGTTGAATTAACGGTATCAACCGCAGAATTGAAAGACCAAAACCATCCGGAATTTGAGTTGTAGATACGCTCAATATCAAAACCGGCATTGAAATATGAAATGCTCATATCAACGCTGCTTTCTGCGTATTCACCAAAGTCGCTTCTTAAAACCTTTGATGTGCTTAAAGCAGTGTTGTTTGCATTTCTGGCATATACAGTAACATCGGTATTTACCGGGATTTCAAACGGGCCAGTGTAATCCTGCCATGCTCCGTTATCAATCTTATACTGCGCTCCCGATGTTCCGAACGCGGATGAGAAGATACGGATTAAGCCGTTATCATTATATATTTCGGGCGTAACCATGCCGTCATTGTAATGGGTAATATTACCCGCAGCATCCTTAACGGCAACCCTCGGTTTAAGGCTTGCTCTCATAGTTTTTGATGCTTCAGTTTGCCAAGTAGAACCGCCATCAAAGCTGTAGCCTGCAATGCCAGAATCTGCATCGGAAGCGGTAACAGTTACAGTTGCAGTTCCATCGTTGTTATCAACTGATGAAACAGCGGAAATTGTAGGCGCAACTCGATCTATGTAAATACCCCAACATCCGCAATACGTTAGGTTGCCTGCCTTATCTCTTATGTGAGTGTAAATATGGCATGTTTCCGTTACTGTTATGTTGTTTGCAGAACCCCAGTTTCTTACGTGTGGATCAGTTGAAAATGAGTATGCCTGTGCTGGTTTACCTGAGATATCATCAGCATAACCGTTAACTGAGATAACTACGTCCTGATTTGTCCAAACTGCATAAGGGCTTCTAGTATAGCTTGTATATGTAGGTCCGGTTGTATCGTTTGTGTAGTTAATTACAGTGTAAGGTCTGTAAGAAGAGGTTGCATGCTGAATGGTTGCGAATGCTCGCCAGTTATATGTATTTTGCTCTTCCTCAGTACTATACAAACCAATACCGCATTTGCCTCTTTCCAAGTTAGCCCATTTCTGAACTGCTGAGGTAATATACATTTTGTACCAATACGGACTGCTCGGCCAGTCTGTTGACTGGCTGTTTATGTTTTTAACAGGCATATCACTTGTTGCGTCCATATATGGTCTGTTATTCCAAGTGATCGTACTCTCTGACCAACCTGACTGAACTATGTACGGTTGAACATACATATCTGTTGTTCTTCCGGTTGTTTCTCTAAGCCAAATAAATGCAGAGTTTATTGTTGCATAATTTTGAATTTCAGACGGCCAAAGGAAGTGCATATATACTCTTCCGTTACCATATTGATGAGATTTGCCTATGCAAGCTGTTTGCTCACTACCATAGCAATTGTTTGGATAGGATGAATATATACCCGCATCCCTGTTTGTATCAACGTTGATTGTGGTAGGGTCTATCACTACAGGATAAACAGTATTATTACTGTTGAGCCATTCGTCAGGAACGGTTACAGTAAGTGTATAACTATTATTGCCATTAGCTTCAAGAGAGTATTCACAATCAGTTCTGTGATTATCGAAATCGCCGTTAACATACACACTATCATACGCATAAGGCGCGCTGAAGGTCTGAACAGATTCTCCGACTTCGTTCTGAAGAGAAACTGTTCCGTCTTCATTCAGCTGTGCAGTACAGTTTTCAGTATTAACGGTAAAAGAAAAGGTGTTTTGATTAATATTCTGATTTAATACGATTTCGTCTTTAACACCGTTAAGCTGCGGATAGAAGCGCAGATTAGTACCACTGCCGTAAATATTTTCATACTGAAAAACCTCAAAGGTATCGTCAAGGTACTCTGCAACGGTTTCTTCGCCCTCAACAGCAGTATTGCTCTGAGGGATAATGGAATATGAACCACCGTTAAACTCCGCCTTTATTCCTGTATGATAATCCTTTGAAAAGTTTATACGGTAATCGTTTGAGCCGTTTGTATATTCATAGCCCTCTGATTTGAGTTCGTTATCCTTTTGCTTTTCAACAGAGATATCCTTTGTCCTCAGGTTTCCGTTTTCATCCGTAAATGAAATTGGTTCTGAAAACAGATATACGGTATTTGAACCGTCTCTGTTAATGAGATTGATTGAATGGTCATTTGCCAGCATTTCTTCTTCAGCTACGGCAACTGCGCCGTGTGTATCTACAATCTCTGCAGCATAAGCCGAAAGCATATACTTTATGCCAAGCAATTCGTGTAATGGTGAATAGGCACCTGTGAAGGTGATGAATGTTCCCAAAGCAATTATGAATGACAGTATCATGCACAATACTTTTTTAGGGATTCTGGTTTTTACTGTTCCTGATTCCATTTTTCTCTCCTTTTTCTTTAAACTTGTTGATTTGTTTTAGCGATTATTCTGCGTACTAATCCCCAAGTTTATACTATCACTTCCTCTACTTACTTTCTCCCTTTTTGCCTATCTACCGATTTTTTTGACATAAATAACGAAAAGAGCACCATTCCATTTAGTGAAATGGTGTTCTTTGCAATAACTAAGTCTATAATATGGATTCTTTTATTTCTTTTTAACCATCAGACAAAAAAATGAAAGTGGATATTCTGTACCCACT
>CADAVS010000155.1 GCA_902791425.1 uncultured Ruminococcus sp. | reverse complement strand
CAAAATTTATATTTCCGACTGCGACAGCAGCGATCCGCTTGAAGAACAGCAAAATATACAAATTGTTACTGATGAGGGCATGGTCAAACAGGGTAAGGGCGCATTTTTGAATGCTTCCACTTCTTCTTTGTTCTTTAGCGCCAAGCTTAAAAAAGCAGTTGATATTTCGCCTTTAAAGGGCGGATATGTACATTTCTCGCTTTATGTGGCGAACAAGAATAATTTTGTTAAAAATATATTCTTTGAAATTTCAAGCTCAGGCGTTGCCGACGCAGAAGAACTGCAGTGGGAAATAGCGCTTTCAAGTATAAAAGAGGGATGGAACGAAATTTATCTTTCTATCCCGAGCGGTGTTAAAACAGGCAAGATTGTCTACACAAAGGTAAATTTCTTCCGTTTGTATTCACCTAATCTTGATACAAAAAAGGGAAGCCTTGATGTTGTTATAGACGACATTTATGTAACCAAAAAAGCCGAACAGGTATCTACCGGGGAAGACGCGTCCGGTTCGCCGGCTTCAGGCGAGCAGACGCAGACGCTTAAGGATGGATACAGAGAAACGCAGGCGGCGAACGGCAAGATGATTGCAAGCTTTAATACTGTAAATATTTTCTCTGAAATGAAGAATTTAGAGGTTACCGTAAAAGACGGCGAGCATATTGAGGGCAGCGGCGCAATGCGTGTTAAGGGTGCGCAATCCGCTTCGTTTGTACTTAAAAATCCGGTTGATATATCACAGTATGTGGTTGAAAGCGGAAAGCTTCATATTTCGGTATATATTAATAATCCCGATCTTCTTACAGGAGCTACATATTTTTATCTCACAAGTTCGGGCGATGTTGATGAAGAGTCTATTTATTGGTATTTGCAGAAATATCAGTTTACCGCGGGTTGGAACGAAATTGAACTGCCGTTCTATACTTCGGCGTTTAAGCGCGCTCCGAAGACAGATGCCATTAAGCACTTTACTTTTAATACTCAAAAACCGTCGGAGGGTGCGGTTATCATACTTGACAATATGTATGTAACAAAGGATTAACGGTTTGAGTTTGAGCAATAGGAAGGTATTATACTGTGAAAAAGGTTTATATACAGTTAAGCACACATTGGGACAGGGAGTGGTACAATCCGTTTCAAGCGTTCAGATATGAGCTGATAGGAGTGACCGATAAAATAATATCGGAGGTGAAGACAAAACAAAACATAGAAAACTTTGTTTTTGACGGACAGACAATAGTTACGGAGGATTACCTCGATATTGTGCCCGAAAACCGTTGTGAGCTTGCTACGCAAATAGAGAACGGCAGTATTAAGATCGGTCCGTGGTATGTTATGCCGGATGAGTGGCTGGTTTCGGGCGAAAGCCTGATACGCAATTTCCAACAGGGCAAACGCATATGCGACGATTTTAATACGGAACCGTTCCGTTACGGATATATTAATGATATATTCGGACATATAGCGCAGTTTCCCCAACTGCTCAATAAGCTTGGAATTAAAATGGCTTATTTGGGCAGGGGAATGGGCGCAGACGAAAACACATTCAGAAATTTTGTGTGGAAAGCGCCCGACGGCAGTAAGTGCTTCGGTTATAAATATAACTATTCCGCCGCTTACAGAAAGTATCTGCGCTTTATTTCGGCAGGCGACAAAAGCGAGTCGGAAAAGGATGAATATGTTAAGAATTACATTGAATCCGAGTTTGAAAAAAGCGGTTGCGGCGTAATACTTCTTAATGTTACCGATGACCACGCAAATCTGAGCGACGAAATGCTTGATTTTGTAGCCCGTGTTAAAAAGCTTGACGGTATAGAGCTTATATTCGACGGCTTTGATAAGGCTTATGACGATATTGCGGCGGCTGAAAAAAATCTGCCGGAGTTTTGCGGAGAACTTATACAGACCGCGCAGTCAGGCGATATGCGTGTGGTAACGGATTCTATTTCAAGCTATTACCCCCTTAAGGAGTATAACGACAGCTGTCAGGCTCTGCTTGAAAATGAGATATCTCCGGTAACCGTTTACGGTAATTTCGCCGGTGTGCCTATAAGAAAAGAGTTTTTGCGCGCGGCTTATAAGGAGCTGTTAAAAACTCATCCGCACGATAATATATGCGGATGCTCGGCGGATCAGGTTCATAAGGATATGTATTACCGCTTCGATCAGGTTCGGGAAATTGCGGACGCCGTAAAGCGTGATTTTACATATAAGATCGGCAGAACCGTATATAAAAAGGGCAGGAATTATTTGCTTGAAATATTCAACCCTGCTCCCTATAAAAGAAAACAGGTAATAACGGTAGATATTGATTTTGATAAGGATTATCCATCACGCTTTGCGGGGCACGCTCCCTATCAGCCGAGAAATATGTTTTGGATTTTTGACAAGGATAATAATTGCATAGATTACCAGATACTCAATATCGAGAGAGACCGAATTACAAACAAGCAAAATATTTCTCAGGATAAGCCGTGCGTTGACAGATATACGGTAACATTTGAAGCCGAGCTTACAGAGCTTGGAATGACCGAGTTCAAGGTGGTTCCGGCAAAGGGCGTTGTAAGAAACGAAAACGGTATGCAAAGCGGCGATAACTGGGCTGAAAACGCATATGTCCGCCTTGAAATTATGCAGGACGGAACGCTCAGCCTTTTCGATAAGCTTACCGGCAAAAAATATGAAAAGTTGAATTATTTTCTTGATGATTCCGAAGCCGGAAACGGTTGGTTCCACGAGAATGCGGCAAACAGCGATCCCGTTATAACCTCCCGTTTTTCGGATTGCAGGCTTGAAAAGCTGGCAAGCGGCAGTGTTGAAACCGTATTCCGTATAACAAAAACTATGTTACTGCCCGAATGTATGGATTATGCGGCGTATAACCGCAGTGAACGCTTAAAGGATTTTAAGATAGTATCGCAAATCACTTTAAGGCGTGATTCAGGCAATGTATATATTGA
>CADAVS010000154.1 GCA_902791425.1 uncultured Ruminococcus sp. | reverse complement strand
AATTCAGACAATATTGAAACAATACCCGAAGAAAACAGAGCAGGCATAAAAAATATAAATGTGGCACAGAAAACCACAGACGGCTATCCTGTTTCCATAGGAAACGAAACGTCTTACAGTATAGATGTGGGCAGTATGCTGTCAAAAAAACCCGATATAGATATGTCAGTATCGGGACCAAAGATTTTAATAACCCACACCCACGCCACCGAGAGTTATTCACCTGAAAACACTGATATATATGATGTAAAGGCAAGTGACCGCAGTAGTGACACAAATGAGAATGTAGTGGCTGTGGGCAACAGATTTGCAGAGGTGCTTAATAGGCAGGGGATAGAGGTTTTACACGACACTATTTTGCACGACGAACCGTCATTTAACGGTTCTTATGCACATTCCTTGAATACAGTTGAGGAGTATCTTGAAAAGTATCCGTCGATACAAATTGTATTTGATATACACAGAGATTCCATAGTTTATGATGATAACACAAAGGCACGAACATTAACGGAAATAAACGGAAAAAAATCTGCACAGCTAATGTTTGTGGTGGGAACGGATGAAAAGGGCTTATACAATCCTGATTGGAGAGAGAATTTATGTGCGGCAATACATTTTCAGACAGCTATAACTCAAAAGTACCCCAACCTTATGAGGAAAATAAATCTCAGAAGGGAGAGGTTTAACGGACATACCACACACGCCTCTATGATAATAGAGGTTGGGACAAGCGGTAACAGCTTAAACGAGGCATTGAACGGAATTGAGGCGGCGGGAAGCTGCATTGCGGATTATTTAAAGAGTCTGTAACATAATTTAAGGAAAAAATTGTTGTAATTTTTCTGTTATAGTGGTAAAATAAACCTTATCATCCTATACTGCGAAAGGGGAGTTACAATGCGAAAGATTTTGGCAATTTGGGCGGCTAAGCTGTCTGCTGTTGCAGGAAGAATGATTGGGAAAAAATCATCTTCCACACCGGGAGATATAGCTCTTAAAATTTGCCCTGACATAATAAAAATTCTTTCAAAAAATGTAAAAAAAGGAATAATTGTTACCTGCGGTACAAACGGAAAGACCACAACCAACAACCTTTTAAATACGGCACTGTTAAAGTGCGGTTATAAGACGGTATGCAATAACTTAGGTGCCAATATGGTAAACGGAATTGCAACGGCATTCGCAATGGCAAGCAGTATCACAGGCAAGCTTGAGGCGGACTATGCCGTGCTGGAGATTGATGAGGCATCTGCAAGACGTGTGTTTGCACACTTGACACCTGATTATATGGTGATAACAAATCTGTTCCGTGACCAGCTTGACAGATACGGAGAGATTGATATAACGGTTGATTTGCTTAACGAGGCAATAAATATGGCAAAGGGTGTTAAGCTAATCTTAAACGGCGACGACCCGCTTACAGTTCAGTTCGGTGAAGGAAGAGATGCTAAATACTTTGGCATATCTGAACAGGTGCTTCCGCAAATTGATGAAACAAAGGAAGGTCAGTTCTGCGTTAAGTGCGGTCACGAGCAAGCGTATAACTTCTTTCATTACAGCCAGCTGGGTGATTTCTATTGCCCCAATTGCGGAAACAGACGACCTGTCATTGACTTTGATGCAACAGATGTTGACCTTTCAGGCTCAATGAAGTTCACTGTCAACAAAAATGTTAAGATTGATGTAAATTACAGAGGCTTTTATAATATTTACAATATTTTGGCGGTGTATTCAGCTTTGTCGGTTATGGGAGTTGATACCTCGGGCTTTAATTCTATGTTGGCAGATTACAAGCCGCAGATAGGAAGAATGGAATTGATTGACCTTGGAAAGCCTGTGATTTTAAACCTTGCCAAAAATCCTGCGGGCTTTAATCAGGCAATACAAACGGTTATGCTTGATAAGAGAAAGAAAGATGTTATAGTAGCGATTAATGACTTGGCAAACGACGGCAGAGATGTTTCGTGGCTTTGGGATGTGGACTTTGACAAGCTGAGTGATGAGAATTTGAATACACTTACCACAACGGGTATAAGATTGTATGACATATCCCTTAGATTTAAGTATGCCGATGTTAAAGTCGACAACATAACAAGGAGTATGAAGGAGGCAATCAAAAGATGCCTTAAAACCGATGCAGAGGTTTGCTATGTGCTTGTAAACTATACGGCGTTATTCTCAACTCAGACAACAATGCTTGAAATTCAAAAGGAACTTAAGACGGGAGGATACGAGAATGGAAAATAAGGAGTTAAATATAGTTCATCTCTATCCCGACCTTTTAAATCTTTACGGAGATAAAGGCAATATTGCCTGTATGGAACACCGCCTCAAATGGCGTGGGATAGGTGCCAATATATTGGCTTGCACAAACAAGGACAACAGTATGAACCTTGAAACAGCGGATATTATTTTTGTGGGCGGCGGCTCTGACAGAGAGCAGGAGATAGTGTGCGAGCTTCTGCTCAAAAAGAAAGACGAGCTTATAAGCTACGTTGAAAACGGCGGTGTACTTGTAGCTGTTTGCGGCGGATATCAGTTGCTTGGAAGGTATTATCAGACGTCAAACTCAAAAATAGAGGGTTTGGGAATACTTGATATATATACTGATGCAGGTGATACTCGATTAATAGGAAATGTTGTCCTGGAGTCAGAGCTGTTTGAACAAAAGATAACAGGCTTTGAGAACCACGCAGGCAGGACATATATAGGAAATCACACACCTCTTGGAAAAGTTCTGTACGGACACGGAAACACGGGCGAGAGCGGTTATGAGGGTGTGGTATACAAGAATATTATTGCCACATATCTGCACGGACCGCTGCTTCCGAAAAATCCTATGCTTTGCGACCATATATTAGGCTGTGCAATGAAGAGAAAGTATGAAGATTTCAACGGCTTCGCCGCACTTGATGACACTCTTGAAAATACAGCAAATAAAAGAGTTTCAGATTATGGAA
>CADAVS010000153.1 GCA_902791425.1 uncultured Ruminococcus sp. | reverse complement strand
GAAGAATTACTTGGAGAGCGAAATAAGTGCGTAAAAAGTCGGGTTTGTCCCGACTTTTTGCTCTGTTGGGAGGAAACTATGTCTATTATAAAGAAAGGAATTTTGCTTTTTGCTGTTTTGGGCTTGGCGGTGCTGAGCTGTGCCTGTGGCGGAGATACAGATAAGCCGGCGGTAAATACAAGCAAAAATAAGACGGAAACAGAAAAAAAGATTACAATTACTTGTGCAGGGGATTGCACACTTGGAACAGATGTAAACTTTGGCGGCGGAACACTGCCTGATGAGGTGGAAAATCAAAACTATGATTACAGTTATTTTTTGAAAAATGTTCAGCCGTATTTTGCAAATGATGATTTGACAATAGTGAATTTTGAGGGAACTCTGACCGAAGGGGGAACGCGTCAAGATAAAACATTTGCATTTAAGGGAAATCCAAAATACACAGAAATATTGACAAGCGGTTCCGTGGAGGCGGTAACCCTTGCCAACAATCACAGTAAGGATTACGGCACTGTCAGTCAGGAGGATACAAAGAAATATCTTGATGACGCAGGAATAGTTTGGTTTGAGAATTTGAATACCAAGGTAATAGATGTAAACGGAATTAAGGTTGGACTTGTTGGCTTATACGATTTGGATAAGAGTGCTGAGGGCAATATGCCAAAAGCCATAGAACAGGTTAAAAATGATGGTGCAGAGCTGATTTTGGTTCAAATACATTGGGGTATCGAAGGCGAAAATTATCCTGAGGCTGAACAGAAAACCCTTGCTCACAGAGCGATAGATTTGGGTGCAGACTTGATTATAGGGCATCATCCCCACGTATTGCAGGGACTTGAGTGCTACAACGGCAGAATGATAGCGTATAGTATGGGTAACTTTTGCTTTGGAGGCAACCAAAATCCAAGAGATAAGGACAGTATGATTTATCAACAGACCTTTACAGTCAAAGACGGCAAGGTTGTCGGATATGATGATTACAAAGTGATACCTTGTTCAATTTCGTCAACAACATCAAGGAATAACTATCAGCCAACTCCGGCAAGCGGAAGCGAGAGAGAAAGAATTGCAAATAAAATACAAAAGTTTTCTGACGGATTGGGCAATATAAAAGTCAAATTTGAGGGCGAGGATGGCACCCAAACCACGAAATTATCTGATGATAAGACGGGTGGAGCGACAGAAGATGAAAGCTCAATGATATTATAATATTATTACAAAAACATAAATTTTAAGGGAATTTTAAGAGATTGCGTAAAAAGGCTTGACTTTTATTAAAAAACGTGATAAAATAATATAGATTTTCGTATGAAATAATTTAATACTTATTATATAGAAGGAGGGGTAGGAATGCTTAGAACATACCAACCTAAAAAGAGACATCGTGCAAAGGAACACGGTTTCAGAAAGAGAATGAGCACTAAAAATGGTCGTAAAGTCTTAGCAAGAAGAAGACTTAAGGGCAGAAAGAAGCTGTCCGCATAAAAGACGCTTCGGGCGTCTTTTTGTCTATATGGAAAATTTATTATAAATTTTTCAAATTGATATTTAAGAGTGAAAGTATGTCAAAAATTATCAGCTTAAAAAGAAATTCGGATTTTCAAAGATTGTACCGCAAGGGCAAGAGTGCGGTCAGACCCACAATGGTTGTCTACTCTGCCACAGGCAGAAAGGGTAAGATTAGGCTCGGAATAACGGCGAGCAAGAAAATCGGCGGAGCCGTATCGAGAAATCGTGCTAAACGCAGAATACGCGAGATGTTTAGAATTGCCAAGGATGGTTTTATATTAGGAAAAGATGTATGTGTTGTTGCGAGAACGGCAATAATTTCTGCAGATGCGGCAAAGGTAAAAAAGGATTTTGACTCTGCCGTAGCTGAATTAGGGCTTAAAGAGAATTGATATTATGAAAAAATTTTTGATTGCCATAATTAAGTTTTATCAAAAACACATCTCTCCGCTTAAGCGGCCCTGTTGCAGATTTTATCCGACTTGCTCGCAGTATGCAATTATGGCTATTGAAAAGTACGGAGTTTGCAAAGGTGTTTTAAAAGCGATTTTGAGAATAATCAGATGCAATCCGTTAAACGATGGCGGAATTGATTATCCGTAATTAACTACAACATTCGTACTAAGGAGGAAGAAACATTGTCCTACATAATGATGCTACTCGGGTGGGTGCTTAAAATATGCAGCATTCTCACGGGAAATTATGGTATTGCTTTAATTTTGTTCACTGTTTTGATTAAGGTGTTGCTTATGCCTTTGACCGTGAAACAGCAGAGGTCTATGCTTAAAACTCAAAAGATTCAGCCTCTTATGATGGAAATTCAGCAGAAGTATGCCAACGATAAAGAAAAGCTGAATCAAGAAACAATGAAGCTTTATCAGAAGTATAAAATCAATCCTATGAGCGGTTGCTTGCCGATGTTAATACAGCTTCCTATCTTAATGATGCTTTATTGGGTTGTCAGAAAGCCTGTTGTATATATTATGGGCTTTGGTGCAGATGACGTTTGGAGAATAGTAAGTGCGGTTGTTGAGTGGGCAGAGGGCGACCCCACACGTATGCAGAGCTTTATGTCTGCCCTCGGTATAGACTCGCTCAATCAGTTGACAGATAATGCCTATAAGATGTTTGGTATGTATGAAATTCAGATTGCAAGATTTTTGCATATGAATCCGGAGATTATGTCAAACCATTGGATTACCGAAACAGGCAAAAACTTGACTATAATCAACTTTGATTTCTTAGGTCTTGATTTGTCGCAAACACCTAATTTAAGTGCATTCTTAAAATTGTTTATCGGAAGAATAGACGGTATTACGGCACAGACGGCAGGATTGTGGATTATACCTGCGTTGTCGGGGGTAAGTGCATACGCCTCATCTAAGCTCTCTCAGGCAATGCAGCCTCAGCAACAGCCACAGGTTGATAAAGATGGCAACGAGGTGTCAAACCCGATGAAGAGTATGATGGTTATGATGCCGCTTATGTCGGCTTGGTTTGCGTTTACCTTGCCTGCTGCAATCGGCTTGTATTGGATAGT
>CADAVS010000152.1 GCA_902791425.1 uncultured Ruminococcus sp. | reverse complement strand
TTCATTATTAAAAGGCGGATATTAAGCTTATTCGTAACCCTTGCAATGGTTATCGGATTATACGTGCCGATGACTGCAAAAGCAGCATTGAACGAAATTCAAACCGACTACAACGCAGACACAGGCAAGCCGGTATAAGGTATTTCATGTACCAGCGCAAAAAGAGCGTGACCTTTATTCAAGGTTACGCTCTTTTTATGCACCGGGATATCTGATGGTTGAAAAAAACAAACGACAGTGCTTCGAACACCTGAAATTCCTGCATTGTCATTGACATAACGGTAATTTTTATAGAATTTCGCTATGTTTTATGCTACAATTTGTAATAGACAATATAATTTATAAAATGTAGATGTTTATTATTATTAAGGAGGAAAAAATATGAAATTGAAAAAAATAATAATGGTAGCATACTGTGTAATCATTACATCTCTGGGAATTTTACTGACAGGTTGCAGTGACAGCAACAGCGGCAAATATGCTGACAGCCCATATGTGGGAACATGGATGGTTGATCATTACGAATATGAAGGCAAGGAATATCCGTACCCCGGTCTCTTAGAGTTTACTTTTAATGCGGACGGTACGTCTTCTTTGGAGGACGTCAGTGATACTGTTGAAGGCAAATGGGAACCTACCGAAGAAGGCTTGAAATTTGGGGATACCCAAGACGAATATAACATTATATATGAGAACGGAAAGCTGAAAATGGAGATGGAACACGAAAAGGGAACGATCATGGTGTACTTTTATAAGTATAAATAAATAATAGCCGGGCGACAAAAAATTTGAAAATGAACCGGAAGTTTTTTAGGGTAAAGGAGATATATAATGAGTGCAGAAGTAAAATGCAAAAAATGCGGTAATGTATCACAGAAAGGAAATGCCCACTGTGTATTTTGCGGTGAAGAATTGCCGACTGAAACGGAATCTTTGTTTGATAGAACAGAAAACAATTCCGATATTGGCAGAAATGCTGACAATAATGGATATGTAACCGTTGAGCAAGGAAAAAATGAGCAGGAATTACAAAAAAGAGCTATTGCTAAAGCTTACCTTGAGAAACAAAATTCATTATCCGATAATTATTTGCTTGGATTGCTCGGTGCTTTGGTTGGCGCTTTAGTTGCGGCAATACCTTGGGCTGTTGTATCCAGTCAGGGGTGGTTTATGGCATGGCTTGGATATTTAATAGCAATAGGGGCATCAAAGGGTTATGATTTGATGAAAGTAAAGACAAATATGAAAAAACTTTGGTGTGTTTTGGCTGCTGTTGTAATAGGTATTTTTGCAGGGCAAATTATGAGCGATATGATTGTAATTGCTACAGATGAAGAGCTTGGCCATATGTTTTCGGATATATTCTCGTATTATGCAAATAATTTTGGGGAATACTTATCCATCAATATAAAGAATTTGGCTTTGGGATATGTATTTGCAGCATTAGGCGCTCTTAGTGTATTAGTAAATATAAAAAAGGAAACTGCTCTTATAGAAAGTTTAAAATCAAATAATTTGTAGGAGGAGAAAAATAATGGATAAAGAAGTAAAAGATAAAGTTTTAGCTATTAATAAAAAAATATTATCTTTAATAGTTGTCGTATTTATGATTTTTCAAACGATAGCATCTACAGCATTCGCCCAATCATCAACCACAGAAGAAAATAATGCAACTACATTAAATGAGACTGCCGTGGCACAAATGGGTGTATCTGTCAACAGAGAAAGTTCATCGACGGCATATATAATGTATATGGCTCCTATAGAGGACTCAACACAAGAATTTACTGCATATTATGCTATAGATAAAAATGAACAAATGCCATCTACCGCAGATATGAGCTTGTGGACAGGGAATAATAAAAGACAATTATGCTTGTGGTGGAACAGGTTCACACATTCACGATGCTAATTGTAAGAAATCAGATGTGTACCTTTGCTCAAATAAGGTAATTAACTTGGTGGATGCACTTACAGACGGCGCACAAATAGGAGTGACATGCGCAGTTGCTCCAACAGCAGGCAATCCTGTTGTCATTACAAGTGGATATTCAGAATTCTGTACAGAAAATCCGAGTGAATTTTTCTTCAGCAATAACGATAACTATGAAATTCGTTGGAATAGTTCGAGGACCGAGGCCGCACTTTATTTGAAATCCGATCCGCCTACAAAATTCGGTGTTACAATCAACGGCTTATCAGAAACAGTTACTTTGACAAATTATGACTATGATGGCACAATTATTGTCGCTTTTTATAAAAGCAACGGTGCACTGGTTGATTTGAAAACTTATCAACCGCAAGCTATCATAAATGCAGAACTTCCTAACGAAGCCGATTCTTATGCTTATACAAAAGTTTTTTGGTGGGAAAGTCTTGATACATTACGTTCATTGTGCGATGCTGTTAAAATAAATAAATAATTGATATTAATATCAATCCCGAATAAGGCAACGCCTTATTCGGGATTGTTTTATTACGATAGGAGTAAAGAATAATTATTTAAAAAGAGAAGTAGTTTTTTGAACCGACCCCCAAAAGTTAGACCAAAAATCTAGCGATTGGGAGGTCGGTTTTTTCGTGGCAAAATATAGTTTTGAATATAAGCACATGGTTGCTATGGAATACATAAATGGCCAGGGAGGATATCGCTATCTTGCCAAAAGCATGGCATACCATCAAGAACCGTAATTAAGAATAGGGTCGCAAAATACAATCATTTGGGTGAAGATGGTCTCAAAAGGAGCAGACAAAATCAAGTTTACACTTTCGAATTCATGCTTCATGTAGTAGAGTTGTATCTGATAGGCGAACTCTCATACCGGGAACTTGCACCTCAAGTCGGATTGTCTGATTCCAGACGAATAGTTCAATGGGTCAGGGCTTATCGTGCAGCGGGTCCTGATGCCCTAAGGCCAAAAAAGAAGGGTCGAAGAAAGCTATGGACAAAGATAATATTATTTACGAAATCGAGGAAGGTGACTCCGACGAGCAAAAGGAACTTCTGAAGCGATTTCAGGAAGAGAACCTCAAGCTGCGGATCGAGAATGCATTTTTAAAAGAAGCGAGGAGGCACGTTTAGAG
>CADAVS010000151.1 GCA_902791425.1 uncultured Ruminococcus sp. | reverse complement strand
AATTACTATGTTTTTGGTCGGAGAATTTTGAAAGAGGAAATTTTTGGTTTATCAAGGCAAAAGCGGAGGTAATCCTGACGGATTGCCGAGTATTTTAACGCAGATAAAACGTAAATTTACCTTTCAAAATCACGGTTCGGTTTTATACTTTCACCCTATCCGAGGAAAATATCGCATGGGCAATTAAATCCGCCGGAGGTATAACGTGAAAGTTCCTTTCACGTTATACCTTTCAATTCTGCAAGTTTCTCTCTCTTGTTTTCGGCGCGCATAAGTGTTTCTCCAATCAGAACAGCATCTGTGCCGATTTTGCGGAGCAGTTTTATATCCTCCGCAGATTGAACACCGCTTTCCGAAACGAAAATTACACTATCAGGCACAAGGCTCCGCATTCGCTTACTGTTTTCCGTATCAACGCTGAAGTCTTTAAGATTGCGGTTATTGACGCCGATTATTCTTGCGTCTGCACTTAGTGCCGTCATAACTTCATCCTCATTATGAGCCTCCACAAGAGCGGAAATTCCCAATCCGTCACATATCTTAATATAGTCTTTAATCTGTTGCCCTGTTAGAATTGAGCATATTAGAAGAACCGCCTTCGCACCCAAAACCTTTGCCTCATAAATCATATATTCATCTACCGTAAAGTCTTTTCTTATGCACGGAACAGAAACATTTTCAGCAATTTCCTTTAAGTAATCATCACTGCCTAAAAATCTGCTTGGCTCTGTCAATACGGATATGCAATCCGCTCCTGCCTCCTCATACTCTTTTGCAATTTTGAGGTATGGAAAGTCAGGTGCAATCAAGCCTTTTGAGGGAGATGCTTTTTTGCACTCGCATATAAAAGCGATATCCTCTTTTTTTAGTGCATTTTCAAATTCAAAGCTGCCTTTTGGCAAAGTATATGCCATATCTTTAATTCTGTCAGCGGATATTTTGCATTTTGCTTTTTCTACACGCTTTTTTGCAGACAGTGCCAATTCATCAAGTATTGTCATATTGTTTACCTCATTTGTTAGATAGTTCAATATATTTATTCAGGGTTTCTATCGCCTTGCCCGAATCAATAATCTCCGCCGCAAGCTTTATCCCCTCTTCCATAGACTCTGCCTTGCCGCCGATATACAATGAAGCCCCTGCATTCATAAGAACAGCGTTACGCTTATGTCCTTTTTTGCCATTTAAGATATCAATGGTAATTTTTGCGTTTACCTCAGGCAATCCGCCTACAAGGTCCGCCTTTGTGCAACACTCAAAGCCGAACTGCTCAGGCGTAATGGTGTAAGTCTTATACCAACCGTCTTTAAACTCGCAAACCGTTGTAGGTGCACTCATAGAAATCTCATCAAGCTTATCCTGACCATACACAACCATACCACGCTTTACCCCAAGGCTGATGAGCACCTGTGCCAAGGGTCCTGCAAGGTACTCGTCATACACACCGAGTAGCTGGTATGACGGCGAACCGGGATTTGTAAGAGGACCTAAAATATTAAAGACGGTTCGAAAACCCAACTCTTTTCTGATAGAGCCGACATATTTCATAGAGGTGTGATACTTCTGTGCAAAGAAAAAGCAAATGCCTACTTTGTTTAACAATTCAACACATTTTTCGGGGTCTTGATTAATATTTACACCTAAAGCCTCAAAACAGTCCGCAGTACCACACTTAGACGATGCCGCACGATTGCCGTGCTTTGCAACCTTTATACCGCCTGCTGCCGCAACAATTGCCGCCGTAGTGGATATGTTAAAGCTGTTGGAGCCGTCTCCGCCCGTGCCGACAATTTCAAAAATCTCCATACCGGTTTTAACTTGTGTTGCGTGTTCACGCATTGCTGCGGCACAGCCTGCAATTTCATCAGTAGTTTCCGCCTTGGCACTCTTGGTAGAAAGTGCCGCAAGAAATGCCGCATTTTGAGTTGGAGACGTCTCGCCGTTCATTATTTCATTCATAACGGCGTATGCCTCGTCATATGTCAAATCTTGTTTATTTACAATTTTTACAATAGCCTCTTTAATCATCTTATTTACCCCCATTAATAAAATTTTCAAGTATCTGTTTTCCGCAAGGCGTCATTATTGACTCAGGGTGGAATTGAACCCCGTATATTGGGTATTCCTTATGTTCCACCGCCATAACCTCACCATCTTCGGTAACCCCCGTAACCTTAAGACAATCGGATATGGTATCTCTCTCTGCCGCAAGAGAATGATACCTTGCAACCTTTATTGTTTCAGAACAGTTTTTAAAGAGAACACTCGCCGTATCCACCCTTGCATCAGACTGTTTGCCGTGCATAAGATACTTTGCATAAGTCACTTTCGCCCCGTATGCCGCACATATTGCCTGATGTCCAAGGCATACACCAAGAGTCGGAATTTTTTGAGAAACAGTTTTCGCAACTTCCATAATCACCCCTGCGTTTTCAGGTCTGCCGGGGCCCGGCGAAAATATTATTTTCTCAGGCTTGAGTGCTTCAATTTCTTTTACCGTTAATTCATCATTCCGTATTACCTTGATATCAGAATTTATTGCACCTACAAGCTGATAAAGATTGTACGAAAAGCTGTCATAATTATCTATCAGTAATATCATAATTCTTCCTCCTCAGCAAGTTTCAGCGAATTTATAACGGCCGCCGCTTTATTTAAACATTCCTGATATTCCTTTTCGGGAACGGAGTCATAAACAATTCCTGCACCTGCTCTTACGAAAACCTTTCCGTTCTTTTTATATGCAATTCTTATGGCAATGCAAGTATCAAGATTTCCTGTAAAATCTATATACCCTATGGCACCGCCGTAGATACCTCTCTTGTTGTTTTCAAGCTCTCCTATCAGCTGACACGCTCTGATTTTGGGAGCTCCCGAGAGGGTTCCTGCAGGAAGTACGGAGCTTACGGCATCAAGGGCATCACAATCCTCTCTTATCTCTCCCCTCACGGTAGAGCCGATATGCATTACGTGTGAATAACGCTCTATGCTATGCAGTTTTTCAACCTCAACAGTTCCAAATTTACTTATTCTGCCCAAGTCGTTTCTGCCTAAGTCAACAAGCATATTGTGTTCGGCAAGCTCTTT
>CADAVS010000150.1 GCA_902791425.1 uncultured Ruminococcus sp. | reverse complement strand
GGAATGATCAGCCTGTCGGAGAAGTTGTGCGACTCCGCGTAGGCGCGTACCTCCTGTCTGGAGAGATGCTGATTTTCAAAGGTTTCCATATGGACAGCGACAATTTTCGCATTCGGTGCGGCAGCCTGAAGCTTATCCAGATCCTCCGTGCCCATCGTAAGCTGCATACCTTCGCCCTGATTTGCTCCGAGATAGGCAATAATAACATCCGGATGGTAACCGAGGGCGGCTTCTACGCCGGAGCAGTAAACCGTGTCTCCGGTGATGAAAACGGTTTTTTCCTTCTCTTTTTTCAGCACAATTCCGCTGGAATTCTGCATGGTATTAATCACATGCATAATTTTTCCATTGCCGTGAAGTCCGGCTGTGCGGATAATTCGGATATCATCAGAATGTTTTCGTCCATCAGGAAACGGCAGAACCTTTTTATGTGCTTCAAGCGCAGGTTAACTGTCGATGCCTTGTTGCCGCGCACCTCCAAAAGCCAATCCATAAAATTCAAGACATTGCGTTGGCAAAAGTCTCTTGCTGTCACCGAACAAAGCAATTTGTTATGCTTTTCCCGTAGGAACACCAAGAAAAGGTTGAGCGTATATCGGTAGGCATCAACAGTGTTTGCACTCTTCTTACGCACAACCGGCATATCTTCCGTTAAAAATTTTCGTATGCTCTGAAACAGAGTCGGATCTTTAATCTTCTTCATAAAAATCCTCCTCTGCGCTATAAATATCGCCCATCATATTCCAATTGATTCCGGGCGAAGACTTGATTCTTTCCGGCAAAAGATGCACATAATATAAAGTTTCCTCCATACTCACGTGTCCCATATAGGTGCTGAGATATGGCATAAGTGTCATAACATCGCGCCTTTCATCCACCCAACGCATCAAGGTTCGTGTAGCAAAGCTGTGCCGTAGATCATACGGTCTTGGTTTGTTAAACCTAATGGGAAGACCGGTTTTATTCCACGCTTTGTTAAAATTCCACATTACCCAACGAACAGGGATTTTGCCACCGTCAGTGTATGGAAAAAACCACTCTCTTTCGCCTGCAATTCCATCGTAAGCGGTACAAAGCTGCCGCATCTCTTCAGACATAATGATATGGCGGTCTTTGCCGCGTTTGCTCTTTCTAATGAAAATATCACCATTTTGAAGATTAACGTCCTCTACTCGCAAATTAAGGGGCTCCCCAGGCCGCATTCCACAGCATAGTTCAAGCCTAAACAAGACCGGAAGGATTAGATGCGGATTCGATGCCTCTGAGCCACGTCTGTTTTTTAATGAGTCAATTTCATCAAAAAGCCGGGACAATTCATAATCGTTAAATATATACGGCTGATATCTGCGTGCTTTAACATTGTATTCGGAGGACGGGATATAAGCACGTTTCCCAGTGGCATTTAGATATCGAGTAAAATGCCGTATATTTATAATAGCGATACGGCGGGTATTGTCAGCATTGAAAGTCTTAGACACCAACCACTGGTCAATCATTTCCTTTGTGATTTCAGTTGCATTTGGATAATTTTTAGCGCAAAAATCAATAAATGGAGATATATGGAATTTGTAATTATGCCGACAAAATCCCAATGATGTTTTAATATCAAGCATATCATTGTATGCCGCAGCCATCTCTTGCGCAAAGCTCATGTCTGCTCACCGCCTTTCGCAAAATTGCAAATGGCATACACGCCTTTAGTAATTGGAACTTCGGAAAAGTCAGAAGCACACAATGATGTCTGTGTATTATTAAAACTGAGGTATGCTTTGTCAGCACCCATATCTCTATGTCCAAGCATCTGAGAGATAGATGTGATAGGCACTTCGGCAACCGCAAGTTCTGTTCCAAATGCTCGGCGCAGGCTGTGAAATGACCGGTATTCAAGCTTATCGATTGATGCCAAACGGCAGTATTTATCAACCATATAGTCCAAGGGACTTGTGCTTTTTATCGCCACATATGGAGGTCGAGCCCTAAGAAAGATATGAGGATCATCACTTTTAGGTCTTTCTTCTAAAATATAAGTTGCAATTGCATTAAGTGTCTTGCCGTTTAGAGGTGCGGAAAGTGATGTCCCAGTTTTCTTTTGAACAATCCTTAATTCTTCCTTTTTCCAATCAATGTTATGTAGTTGCAAATTTCGTATGTCAGCACAACGCAGGCCTGAATTGAACGCAAGCAGAATTATTGCTGTATCCCGTTTGGGAGTTTGAGAATTATCGTCTACTACTTTTAACATGGCCGATATGTCATCTTGAGTAAACGGGGCTATGAGCCGATGCGGTGGAGCCTTGGGGTTAAATACTTTGAGGTCTACCTTTATTTTGGCCAACCCATGTTCGTTCAGATACTGTATTAGGTAGCGTAATGATCGCAAAACACAGTTCATATTATGTGGATTTTTCTTTGCGGCCACAGGGATAAATTCAATAAAATCCCGATCCGATATTTCGTCAATGCTCTCGTGTTTTCTCTCATAATAGCAAAAAAATTGCCGCATTACGATGCTTAATTTATACTTATGGTCTTGCGATACACCCGTTTCTTTTAATGCAGAATCAATCAGTTTTTGATACTCTGCACTGGGTTTATATGCTTTGGTGTCTTTAACTATAGAAAAATCGACCTCACCGGTATTCATATACGAGCGAATACGAAAAGTGGCTGTCACAAATCCTCTATAGTATTTACGACTAACTTTGCCTTGTTCATATCGCTCTTTTTGTTTTTGACAAAATCTTTGCAACAAATTGTCTGAGCAATAATCCGTTCCGTGTTTGTGATGATAATTAACAATTAGAGCATAAACGCTCCACCTATTGTGTAGCAATGTACTTTCTGTACAGCCACGCAAGCGCATGGCGTTTATTACACCATCAACCGCATCTTGAATTTTTAACATATATCATGCCTCCTGTTATAATTGATGCATTTCAATTATAACAGAAATGCCGAATATTCTTCCAAAATATGGCTCAAAATGTGGTATAATTTATTTTATCGGCATTACTTTACTTTCGGCATTATTTAAGTCAATGCAAAGATAGGTTCTGTCCACTTTTATACCTCCGTTTGTTACAATATATTTGCCGGGTAAAGCACACCAGCCAGGTGTGCTTTATTCGTTCTCATTCCTAAGCTACAATAAGAGGAGTAAT
>CADAVS010000149.1 GCA_902791425.1 uncultured Ruminococcus sp. | reverse complement strand
TAAAGAAACATGAACAAGAAGATTCATATGAACTAATTAAATATGGCATTGTGTAAATATATACTCTTTTTTTGTCCATATCATCTAAGACCAATCTAACGTATTCATCAGTGTGATGTCTTGACGGAATAGGCCATGTCTTTCCTATAGTATGATCAAAAGATGTAGTCTTTTTTGCCTGCACCGGCCATGTTAGAAGTTGATAACGCTTGTCTGCATGACCAATGGCAATCCGATCAAAATGTCTATTTCCCAGCTTTTTCCACGTCTTTAAGACTTCCGAAATCTTATCCGCTTTAGAGCCTGCCAGAAGTTTCTTTTCATCCAGTGTAATTACCTCATCGACAGGTGCCATTTGGACAAGTGATTTAACTGATTCACCGCAAAGCCAGGTAATGCGACTATCCGGATATTTCTTTTTTAGGTGTAAAACGCAGTCAGCGGTAAGCAGGTCAAAGCCTATTGCTCCGCCCGAACCGAAATATCTGTACCCGTTTTCGTATGCCTTTATAATAGCGTTCAAAGTATTACGCCTTACTTTCCGCATATCCCTTTTCGGTATTTCTCTGTGTCCTGTAAAACAGGCTGTTTTTTCACGCATAAATATATCCCCAATCATTTTTTGTTTATTATATCGCATACTGTGTATATAAATCAACAATGCGCGATTAAAAAATTATTATGTTGTGGATATAATTAAACAGGAAAGAGAGGGACGGTATAATGACAGATGAAGAAATAAACCTTTTGGAAATAGGAAAAAGAATAACCGAACGCCGCAAAAAGCTCGGAATGACACAGGAAATGTTAGCCGAAAAGGGCGACCTTACGCCGCAGTTTGTATCTTATGCGGAATCGGGCAAGCGTGCTATGAGACCCGAAAATGTTATAAAGCTTGCAAAGGCGCTTGAAGTCAGCGCCGATTATCTTCTGACGGGAGATATAGTAGATAAGGATCTGCTTATACTGTCGGATAAAATGCGTAAGCTGTCACCCGAAATGCTGCGCATAGTGGAAAATATTATTGATGAGTGCGTGAAAATCTGAATTGTAAATAAATAATTGACCTTTTTATTTTCAAAGGGTATAATAGCATTGTAAGGAGATGATTTTCGTGTGTTCGCAAAGCAAGCTTAACAGTATATTAAGCAAAATAGCAGAGGTTGCAAAAAATACCTTTGGTAATAATTTGCAGGCTGTTATTTTATACGGCTCATATGCCCGCGGCGATTATGACGACGCCTCGGACATAGATATAATGATAATTGCGGATGTTGACCGCGAGGATCTGTTCAGATATAAAAAGCCGATTATAAAGGCAACAAGCGAATTGGGGCTTGAAAACGATGTGGTCATTACCGCAACCCTAAAGGATAAGAAGACATTTGAGCAGTATAAAAACGCACTGCCTTTCTATCAGTCTGTATTAAGGGAGGGCGTTAAGGTTGCCGTCTGAAGAACAGATATCTATTTCAAAACTCCGTTTGGATATTGCAAAGGAACGCCTTAGCTATGCTGATGAAATTCTGAAAATCGGGGATTATAAAACGGTTGCCAACCGTTCATATTATGCAGTATTTTCCGCTATGAGGGCAGTTTTGGCGCTTGACGGATTTGATTCCAAAAAGCATTCAGGAATAATTGCCGAGTTCAGAAGGCTTTATTTAAAGACGGAAATTCTTCCGAAGGAATTATCCGAAACAATCGATTCTTTAGTTGAGGTAAGGCAGGGCAGCGATTATGATGATTTTTATATCATCTCAAAGGACGAAGTAACATTACAACTGCAAAATGCCCGCCGCTTTGTGTCTGAAACCGAAAAATATTTAAAGGGTATATACGCCGGATAAAACATAAGAAACACCGCCTATCCCTATTGGGACAGACGGTGCTTTTTTATGCCGCTAACAGTATTTCGGTTTGGTTCTTAACGGCTCTCAATGACAATTCCTGCGACTGCATTTGCAGCAGCGAAAAGTCTTTGTCAAGGTCGTCAAGCCGGCGTTTGAGCACCTGCTCGTAGGTTGCTTTTTTAGCCTTTAACGCCTCAATTTTTTTAAGCCAGCGGTTAATAACCGCAGCAGATGAGCAGCCGTTGTCAATGAAGTGCTGAATACGCTCCTCGTAGGTTTCAATATCTCTTTTGTAATTCATATAAAATTCAGCCGTCATTTTCTCACGCTGCTTTTCATCGTTCGCCACGAACATACTGTTTGAAGAAACATTACCTGCGTTTAAATTGCATTTTGAAAGCGCCTCAATGTAATCCTCAAATATGTTTAAGAGCGGCAGATGCGGATTGGGTATAAAATACAGGTTGCCGTGAATATTTATCTTGACCGCCTGCATTTTTTCGAGTAAAAGCTGCACCACCGAATCTACATGGTCGGAATTGTAGCAGCTTTTAAACCGCTCATAAAGCGTGAGCGCCCGCTCGCAACAGCCCGTAACGTCAACCTGAGAATCATATTCGGTGTTATCGTAATACATTTCCTCGGTTTCACGCTTAAATGCTATGTTCGCAAGCTTTTTGTAATTGTTGGTTGTAGAGTCAAGCGTTTCCTTTACAAGCTCGCGGCAGATAATATCCGATGTATCCTGTTTATTGTCTCTGCAATAAATACGGTAGATATGCGTGCCGCAGGCGTCCTTTTCCGCTATGCGGTCCTTAAGCGCCGTGGTAGCGTATCTGTACGCGCTTGCCGCCGATTCGCGAGCTGGCTTTACCTTCGGTAAATTAAAGGCCTTGCCAAGCTCAATAAATCTATCTTTCGGTATTAAAATATTTGCTGTAGAATAATAGAGCAGCTTGCCTATAATCCCGCTGTTTCCCTCGTTTACTCCCATATATGACTGCATTTCCGGCATAAATCAATTTCCTTTCCGTATAGCTTTTGGGTATGCTCCGTTTAGGATTTTTCAGAATCAGGGTTCGAGTGCAATATGCTTATCGAACATAGAGGAATACCGTTCATATTCTTCTCCGCCTATTTCCTTTAAAAAATCCTCGTTGAATGCCTCTCTGCTTGCATAATCTTTCGGGCTGATGCAGATGCTTTTGATTCCGTGCTGCTTTGCACGCTCCAGAGCATATGCATTCTTATTGTTGCTGATCACCACTTCAATTTCTGTGTTCGTGATCGTCTGATTTTCAATTCCATCAATGATGGCCTGTAAGTTTGTTCCACCGCCGGATACACACACTGCGATTTTTAGCATAATGTTACACCCTTCTCTCCGT
>CADAVS010000148.1 GCA_902791425.1 uncultured Ruminococcus sp. | reverse complement strand
TTGGAATAATTGTCTTAATATGTACATTAACTAAAGTACCCTTTATATTCTTATCATTATTAATATTTTTAATTCCAAGAAGAAAATTCAAAAATAGAAACACAAATATATTTAAAACAGTTAGTTTTTTAATAACAGGATTAATCACATGGTTATGGTTAAAACTTTACTCAAATAAAGTAATTGCAAATAGTACAAATAGAAGATATTACCTTGCAAATGAAGCAACTCATAAATCTTATATTTTACATCACTTTATTTTAAAAATCAATATGTATATATACTAAATATATGTTAAAAATATATTAAGTTACTAATTTTTCATAATTATTACTTCAAAGGAGCCAAAAAAATGCAATCAAAGCTTACAAGAATTTTATTTTCGTTTATTTTTATGTCCATAGTCTTTATGGTATTTACCATAGGCTATGTTATGAATATGAAGACAAACATAGAGGACAGCGTGCTGAGGTTACATATAATCGGTGCAAGCGACTCTGCATACGACCAAGAACTGAAGCTGTGCGTCAGAAACAGGATTTTGTCAGACTTTTCTTCCGTTCTCTCAGGCTGTTCTTCTGTAACAGAGTCAAAAAATGTTGTTATGCAAAATCTTGAACAAATAAAATCTGCCGCCGATGACGAGCTGCGTCAAAGGGACTGTTACTACTCCGCAACGGCATCCGTAGAGGAATGTCAATTCCCTACAAAAAAATACGGCAGCCTACTGTTGCCTGCCGGAAAATATTATGCACTAAATATAAAAATCGGTCCTGCCCTCGGTCAAAATTGGTGGTGCGTTATGTATCCGCCCTTATGCATAACCGATACCTCTGTTGAAATTTCTGAAGAATCAAGGGAAAGGCTGAAAAATATACTATCCTACGAAGAATACAGATTAATCTGCGAAAGCGAAATGCCTGATATTAGAATTAAATTCAAAATTGCCGAGATAATAGGACAGTATTTCAGATAATGCATTTTAATAGGGAACGATTTTCTCGTTCCCCATTTTGACTGCCCAAAACTTATTTTAATCCTCCTGTTGCCGCAGAGTAAAGGCTTACACGCATTGTTGCAATATTGCCCGTACTGTTGCTGAACATAAAATCCTGTAAATAGTAATCGGAAGTATCCTTTGACTTAAGTTCGCTTGTCAGCTTTGTGCCAAGATATTCGATATTTTTGCCGCTCTTTTTAAAGTATCTCGTAGCACGAGAAGCCTCTTTTATGCTTTCACCTGTGGCTTCGTCTGTGCTCTGAGAGCCTTCGCTGTAATCTGCACCATATGCCTTTTTAAAATCTTCAGCTGTACTTCCGATGTGTATTCCCCTCGATGTTGAATATCGCATTCCCTTTTCGCCTTCAAAAACACCATTGGACACACTCAGCATAACCGAAATATCATTGTCATACTTTACAACTATTCCGTCATATGTGACAGTGTTTCGGTCAACCAATTCAGGCTCACCTGCAATCTCCTCTACCTCTGCTTTATTCATACCGAGAGCAATCTTTTTGCCCGTTACCGTATCTATAAACGACAGGTCATCCTCACCATATTGATATTGGGTGTCCTCATCTCTCTCGTCAAGTACAACTTCATAGTTTCTCTCTTGACCATCACCTATTTTTATAATATTTTCACCTGACTCACTTGCAGTCTTTTTTCTGCAGCCGCCAAGTACAAAAACAGTGCATATAATCAATGCTATACTTATAAATCTGACATTTTTCATTTGGGTTTTCACCTACTTTAAATAAATTAACAAAACTGCAATATCCGCAGGGGACACCCCTGAAATTCTCGATGCCTGCCCTAAGGAAACAGGTCTGACTTTGTCCAGCTTTTGACGTGCCTCGAGCCGCAGACCCTCTATCTTTGTATAGTCTATGTCTTTGGGCAGTTTCTTATTCTCAAGCTTGGAGAATTGTTGCGCCTGTGCAAGCTGACGATTTATATACCCCTCATATTTTATGCTGATTTCAACCTGCTCGCATACGTCATTCGGGAGTTCAGGTCTGTCCTCGTCAATCGGTGCAAGAATTTCATAGGTAATCTCAGGGCGTTTTAATAATTCATCTGCGTGAATACCTGTCTTTATCGGCGTACAGTTTACACTGTTCAGCACTTCCAAAACCGCCTCTGACGGCGGAAATACAAGCTTTTTAAGCCTTGCTATTTCCCTGTCAATTTGTTCACGCTTTTTCAAAAACTTCTCATATCTCTCGTCGGATATCAAGCCGATTTTATGTCCCAAGGGTGTTAACCGCAAATCTGCATTATCCTGTCTTAAAAGAAGTCTGTACTCAGAACGCGATGTCATCATTCTGTACGGCTCATTTGTACCCTTTGTCACCAAATCATCAATCAGAGTACCGATATACGCTTGTGAACGCTCGAGAATAAACGGCTCTCTGCCCAAAAGCTTTAGTGCCGCATTTATGCCTGCAATCAAGCCTTGTGCGGCTGCCTCCTCATATCCCGAACTGCCGTTGAACTGTCCCGCACCATACAAGCCCTTGATATTTTTAAATTCAAGAGTTGGATTTAATTGAAGAGGGTTTGCACAATCGTATTCTATGGCATAGGCGTTACGTGTAACCTGAGCGTTTTCAAACCCCTTAAGAGAGTGTATCATTTGCAGTTGTACGTCCTCAGGCATACTGCTTGAAAAGCCTTGAAGATACATTTCTTCTGTATTTAATCCCATTGGCTCCACAAACAGTTGATGTCTATCCTTGTCCTTAAAACGCACAATTTTATCTTCAATGGAGGGACAGTACCGCGGTCCGATACCCTTAATATCACCGCCAAACAACGGAGAGCGGTCTAAGTTATCAAGAATTATTTTGTGTGTTTTTTCGTTTGTATATGTAATATGACAGGAAACCTGATTTTCAAGCTTTCCCTCAGACTCAAATGAAAACGGAGTTATTTCATCATCGCCCTTCTGTTCCTCAAGCTCGGAAAAATCTATACTGCGTCTGTTTATTCGAGGCGGAGTACCCGTTTTAAATCTAACCAACTCAACACCTATTTTGCGTAGGCTATCGGACAATCCATTGGCAGGGAAAACTCCGTCAGGGCCGCTTTCCTGGCTAAATTCACCAATAATTATTCTTGATTTCAAGTATGTTCCCGTACACACAATTACCGCCCTGCACAAATATTCTGCACCTGACATAGTGATTACGGAGCGGACAGAGTTGTCGTCATTGGTCGTAACCTCAACTATCTCAGCTTGACGCAAATCAAGATTTTCACACAGTTCAAGAC
>CADAVS010000147.1 GCA_902791425.1 uncultured Ruminococcus sp. | reverse complement strand
ATGTAAATGCGGATAGTTTTGGTGATGGATTATTAGAACACAATAGAGCGTATCTTGATTGGATAAGAGAACTAAAAGTAAAATATCAGAATTTGATAATAGAAAACTGCTCAAGCGGTGGCCTCAGAATGGACTATGCAATGCTTTCGGAGCATCATATACAGTCCGTTACCGACCAGGAAGAATTTGCAAAGACAGCACATATTGCAGCTGCGGCACCTACAGCAGTGTTGCCGGAACAATCGGGAGTATGGGCATATCCTATTGCAAATGACAATGAAGATGCTGTTGCGGTAAATATGGCAAGTGCGATTTTGCAAAGATTGTATTTGAGCGGTCAGATTCTTGAATTGGATGAGAACAGAATAGAACTTGTAAAAGAGGGAATAGAGGTATATAAGAGTATAAGAAACGAGATATCAAATTCCATACCGTTTTATCCTATAGGGCTCCCAAATCATAAGAGCAATGTAATTTGTTTGGGTTTTAAATATCCTAATTGCAGTCGTATTTTGTTGTCAAGCTTTGATAACAAAGACAGAGAAATTAATATACCGATAAAATATGAAAAGGTTAAAATATTGTATCCGTCAGATACAAAGACAACATTGTCAGATGCTGATAATGGAATTAATGTAAAAATTCCGACAGAATGTACGTCGGTCATAATAGAAACTAATTAAAGAGGGGAGTTATTAAAATGAAATTTGCTTTATATTTTGGAAACAGAGGCTTTATGCCCGCAGAACTTATTGAGGGTGCAAGAAATGATATGGTTAAAGCGGTAACTGATGCCGGCTATGACTACATAATGATGGATAAGGATGCAACACGCTACGGAGCGGTTGAAACCCGTGAAGAGGGTAGACTCTACGCAAAGTGGCTTAAATCTCATGAGGGTGAATATGACGGTGTTATTCTATGTATGCCGATATTTGTTGATGAGAACGGTGCTATTGCCGCACTGCAGGATGCAGGAGTGCCTATTCTTATGCAGGCATATCCTGATGAGATAGGAAAAATGGATTTTCAGCACAGACGAGATGCGTACTGTGGTAAATTTTCAGTAACCGATGTATTTGAGCAGTATAAGGTACCATATACCGTTATGAAACCCCATGTTGTACATCCGCTCACTTCTGCATTTGCACAGAATCTCCATGATTTTGCGGCAGTATGCCGAGTGGTAAATGGTATGAAGCGTTTTAATATCGGATGTATCGGTGCAAGGACAACCGCATTTAAGACGGTCAGATTTGATGAGCTGACAATGCAGCGTCACGGAATAAATGTAGAGAGCTTTGACCTTTCGGAACTGTTTGAATTTGTACGTAGCAAGGCTGATGATGATAAAAAGGTACTCGAAAAGAAGGCGGTGCTTGAAAACTATACAGACTTCTCAAATGTACCGGAAGATAAGAAGATTATGCTTTCAAAAATTAGTGTTGTAATTGATGAATACATAGACGAATATCATCTTGATGCAATAGCACTTCGTTGCTGGAATGAGATGGAAACATACTTGAGAGTATGCCCCTGTGTACTCATAAGTGAGCTCAACGACAGAGGCATTGTAGCCTCATGTGAAATTGATATGTGCTCGGCAATTACAATGCGTGCGTTGTCACTTGCAACAGAAGGACCTGCTGCTTGTCTGGATTGGAATAATAACTATGGTGATGATCCGGATAAGGTTATTCTTTTCCACTGTGGCTCAACAGCCCAAAAGCTAATGGATGGAAAGGGAACGGTTACCTCGCACAAGATGTTTGATAAGGGCGATCCCGGCAGTGGTTGGGGAACCAATGAGGGACGAATTGCAAAATTCCCGATGACCTTCTCAAACTGTAAGACGGAGGATGGAAAAATCACAATCTATTTCAGTGAAGGTGAGTTTACGGGCGAGAATATCGAAAAGGAATTTTTCGGTTGCGGCGGTGTTGCTAAAATTGATAATTTACAGAATAAGCTGTTGAAACTCGCAAGAGGCGGATTCAAGCATCATACGACCGTTGCGAACGGTCACGTTAAGGATATACTTGAAGAAGCATTTAAGTATTACCTCAAATATGATGTTGTAAGTATAGAGGGCTGATAAAATGAATATTGGTGGACTTGATGTAGGAACAACAGGCTGTAAGCTGAGTGTGTATAGTGATGCGGGCGAGTTTATCACGAGCGTATATAATGAATATGATGTGACAAGAGTAGGCGGCGAGCACGAAATTGATGCTCGTGTGATATTTGATGCTGTATGCAAGGTTATAAAGGAATGTGCAGAGCAATGCGATATTGATGCAATAGGCGTTACAACATTTGGAGAAACCTTTGTAATTTTGGATAAAGACGATAATGTGTTATTGCCGTCGATGCTCTATACCGATCCGAGGGGAAAAGAGGAATGTGATGAGCTTTGCAAGGCTTTGGGTGAGAAGAAAATAATATCAATTTCAGGCGTAAAGCCACATATTATGTATAGTTTGCCAAAAGTTATGTGGATTCGAAACAACAAGCCTGATGTGTATGATAAAATAAGGCATATTCTTCTTATGGAGGATTATATAATCTATATGCTTTCGGGCAACTCGCAGATTGATTACTCGCTTGCGGCAAGGACAATGGCATTTGATATACGAAACAAATGCTGGAGTAAGGAAATACTTGATGCGGCAGGTGTGGATGTATCACTTCTTTCAACACCCGTGCCGACAGGAACTCTTGCAGGAGAGATAAAGAGTGAGCTTGCGGAGAAATTGGGCTTAAAGAATGGAGTAAAGCTCATAAACGGGGCACATGACCAAGTGGCATCGGCGGTAGGTTCGGGAGTATTTGAAAATGGTCAGGCGGTTGACGGAACAGGTACGGTGGAGTGTATAACTCCCGTATTCAATAAAATCCCTGAAAACGAAAAGCTGTATGAGAGCGGCTATGCGGTTGTGCCGTATGTTTTCGATAATACATATGTGTGCTATGCATTTTCGTTCACAGGTGGTGCGGTGCTTAAGTGGTATCGTGATAATTTTGCAAAATATGAAACGGAATACGCAAAAAAGAATAATATGAATGTGTTTTCATATCTCGACAGCCAAATAGGTGATGAGCCTACGGGAATACTTGTTATGCCTCATTTTGCGGGGGCTGCAACTCCATATATGGATAATTCATCAAAGGCGGCAATCATAGGTCTTACACTTGAACATACGGACAAGGATATGTATAAGGCTCTTATGGAGGGTGTAACCTATGAGATTATGATAAA
This sequence comes from uncultured Ruminococcus sp., assembly GCA_902791425.1. Classification (GTDB taxonomy): domain Bacteria; phylum Bacillota; class Clostridia; order Monoglobales; family Monoglobaceae; genus UMGS1820. Next base: position 41 of record CADAVS010000147.1, on the reverse strand, counting down.
TCTCAAACAGCTTAACAGCTTCGGTGTTAATCCGAATAAGC
>CADAVS010000146.1 GCA_902791425.1 uncultured Ruminococcus sp. | reverse complement strand
CTCTGCCTGTTTTTGAGGATACAAATTTCTTTTCGGTAAATAAATTCAAGTTTCATCAGCTCCAAATTCTGTCGTTTGAAAATTCTTTATTCCATTCGTCGGTAGGCTCAAAGTAACCGGGTATTTGCGGGTTTATATGCTCCCTTATAACCTCCTCGTTAAGCTCGTCAAAGCCTATGCCGGGCTTTTCGGGAACTTTAATAAAGCCGTTTTCAAATATCGGGTTGTTAATGCCCGTTACCATATCCGCCCACCACGGAACATCTACCGAGTGAAACTCAAGCGCCAGCACATTGTGCATTGCCGCCGCAGTATGCACCGCCGCTAAGCAGGCAACGGGGCTTTCCGCCATATGCACGGCAACCGCCACGCCGTTTTCATCTGCTATATCCGCAATTTTTTTAAGCTCCAAAGCGCCGCCGCAGGTTAAAATATCGGGGTGGATAACAGAAACTCCGCCCGCCTTTATAAGCGACTCAAAGCCTTCCTTCAGATATATATCCTCGCCCGTTGCAATCGGAATTGTAGTGCTGTTTTTAAGCCGCACATACTGGTCGGTATACATCCACGGCACCATATCCTCAAGCCATGCAAGCTTGTAAGGCTCCATACGCTTTGCAAATCTTATGCAGTCCTCAACGCAAACGTGACCGAAATGGTCTATTGCCAGCGGCACCTCGTAGCCTATAACCTCTCTTACCTCCTTGACATAGTTCTCAAGGTAATCAAGTCCCTTTTCGGTAAGGTGAATACCCGTAAACGGGTGCGCGGTCGTTACTATCGAGTAGCTTTTCTGCGCCCTTACCATATCCGCCGTGACAGAGCCGCCCTGAACGTTTAAAATATGCGGGGCATATTTTTTCATATCGTCTACAAAATCGATCGGCGCGTTTATGGTTCCGGGTTCATCTAATAAAAGACCTATGCCTAAGTCCATTTTAAGAAAGGTAAAGCCCATTTCCATACGCTTTTTTAAGGCAAGCCCCATATCGTGACCGGTGTGCTTGCCGTCAACGTCGGTATCGCAGTATACCCGCACCTTGCTGCGGAATTTGCCGCCCAAAAGCTGATACATCGGCACGCCGTAAGCCTTGCCCGCTAAATCCCACAGCGCAATTTCTATGCCCGAAACGCCGCCGCCCTGACGGGAAGGACCGCCGAACTGCTTTATTTTGCGGAAAATTCTGTCTACATTGCAGGGATTTTCGCCCAAAATGCGGCTTTTAAGCATAAGCGCATAGGTTTTTGAGGAAGCGTCGCGCACCTCGCCGTAGCCCGTAATACCCTGATTGGTCATTATTTTAAGTATAGTGCAGCGCTTGGGCGCGCCGTCTATATCCACAAAGCGCATATCTGTAATTTTAAGGTCTGTCGGGTTTGAGTATGTATTTATCATTTTAACCTCCGAAAAAAATACGATTGACTTTTAACCACGCAAAAGTTAAAATCTAATTGTATTATAACATTTCGCGTAAATTTTTCATCAACTATATTATTATATTTGCAAACTATATTACGATTTGGGGAATTAAATTGATAAATGAATTGGGTGAGATAAGCACATCGGGCGGCGTGCTTTTAAAAATGTGGGAGGTAATCGTACAAAGCGGCAGCCGCCCCTTGGTAAGGCACAGTCATATACGCTTTGAAATTACACTTATAACGGAAGGCTCGGGAATTTACACGGTAGGGGATAAGAAATATGCAATAAAGCCGTATGAAATTTTTGTATTTGCAAGCAACGAGCAGCACTGCGTAACCGAGGTGGGAAAAGACGGTCTTAAAATGATAAACCTGCATTTTGAGCCGCGCTATCTCTGGGGGAGAAGCTTTGACAGACTGAGTAATGTGAACACCAATTTTTGCTTTCAGCACAGCCCGAATTTTGAAAACTGCATTCCCGCCGACCGCGCGCGGCAAATTCGCGGGCTTTTTACGTCTGCTGCCGAAGAATTTTCAAAAAAAGAGCCTGAATACGCCCTGCAAATTAAAAGTCTGCTTAATATGATTATTGTTGCACTTATTCGCGATTTCGGATATTTCGACAGTACATTGCCTGAATCAAAGGATAAAAACCGCATTATCCGCAAGGCAACCGAATATATTGATACGCATTTTCAGGAAAACCTAACGCTTGAATCGCTGGCTCGGCTGTCAAGCCTTACGCCTAATTACTTTTCATCGCTTTTCAGTAAGGTAAGCGGTATAAAGCTTTGGGACTATATAAATTCCCGTCGGATCGAGGCAGCTATGCAGCTTTTGAAAAATGAAAGCAACCTTAATATAATTGAAATTGCGTCAAAGTGCGGATTTAATAACACGGCTAATTTTAATAAGGCGTTTAAAAAAACGGTCGGAATCACACCCGGAGAATACCGCTTGAACGATAACATTATAATATAAATACATTTATGACCGTAAAATGATGAGAATGTAAGTTTTGATAACTAAAATAACCGCCGTCTGTTTTAAATATAGGCGGTGATTATTTTACCGTCTTTATATAATGTAAAATAAAATACTTTTTAAAACAACGTGATGATATTTTAAAATATGTTCACTACCGATAGACACGGGTTTCCATATTAGTATCGCCTTTCCTGCTTCTTTTTTTATATTTATTCGGATTAAATCCCACGGCTTTTGTAAAAGCACGTGAAAAATAAAGAGGATCGTTATATCCGCTTGAAATCGCGGCATTTTTCACAGACATACCCTCATCAAGACACTTTTTGGCTTTTTCGATACGGTAGTATTTCAGATAACTTTTAGGAGAAAGTCCCGAAAAGTTTTTAAAGGCTCTGAAAAGCGTCGTACCGCTTATGTTAAGCTGATTGCATATTGTATTTATGCCGAAATCCGGATCTCGGAAATTTGAATCAATAAGCTTGCATGCCGCAGAAAATCTCTCTTTGCTTATCGTCGGTTGGGTGTTGGGAAATTTGTCTACAAGTAAACCGAGTATTGAATAAAGCAGACCTTCGCAATAATAGCTTTTTGTGCGAAAATCGAAATTATCCGCAATTTTTAAAAACAGCGGAGTGATTTCATCATTGTCAAGGCAGTTGCTCTGGCGGTTAATATGTTCAAAGTCTATGGAGTTGACCATATTTTCAAATGTTTCTCCGCGAAAATTGACCCAAACATAAGTCCACGGATTGGAAATGTCCGAATAATACTTATAAACAATAAACGGGCGTATAATAAAAAAATGTCCTTTTTCCACTTTAATTCGGCTATTTTCAAACTCCAAAAAACCGGCACCGTCAAGAACATAGTGCAAAATGTATACATCACGCATACTCGGTC
>CADAVS010000145.1 GCA_902791425.1 uncultured Ruminococcus sp. | reverse complement strand
GTGCACGCGAAATGGTGCAACAGACTGCAAGAAGGATGAAGGTGAGAAGGACATGTTTCATAATATATGCTAATATGGTTATGCTATTTGGAAATGTTGCTCAGAATTTGCTGATACGAGGGGTACATCTTCATGTTCTGCATCAAGTCAAGATTGCTATTTTTCAGCCATTCGTTCTAATGCCTTGGCAGTTTTGGTCTTAGTCACCGGCTTATATAGAGGACGTTTGAGCCAATGCATGTTCTCTTGTGTGATCTTTATTTTGAGTGTATCTTTGATGACACTTTCTCCTTGGCAAATGATGTAGCCGCTAGGCAACACATTCATATACAACGGGTGTTGAGCATCACGGATGTCCACATTGCCTGCGATATAGAATTTGATTTTGAGGTATTGCCTATCCCGATTCCTGTTGATATCATAGGCAGACATATTGGAGTCAATCGGTTCTTCCTTTGCGGCAGGGTAATAACCTCTCTCCCGCACCACATCCACCTTGTATTGCCTTACCTGTAGCGACAAGTTATCGTGAGAGAACTCTATACGGAGAGAATCCGGATAGACCACGAAGTCTTTATCTGACTGAATGTACATTGTCAGGTGGTCGGTGCAGATTACGCTGACCTTGAATTGCTGTCCATGAATATAAAACGTTGTATGAAGCAGGGGGAAGCTGAAACTACATCCTGCAAGTATTAATACAAAAACTATATACAAGCCGATACTACCACCATTTGTTATTTTCAATAAAGTCTTCATAGTAATTTCTTTTTTCAACAAAAGATCCTTTATAAAGTAGAGAACATTATCCTTGCACAATTATGTAATAAGGGGGATTTGTTAAAAGCATAGGTGGTGAAATATGTAAAACGCTATTTTTTTCTTTTAGTATAATGCTTGTTGCGACAGTTTGTGAGTTCCTCATATTCCTGCTTTTCATGTATGTGTGGCATTGTCAAACAAATGATATCTATATCTGACATATTGCTATATTTAGCTTGAAAGTCTGACGGATAATACTCTTCAGTATCAGAATCATAATCGTAAAAAATATATTCTGAATAGAATTTGAGCCAAACACCTTGGGAATAATGATTGGCAATACAAATTACAGCCATTGGAGATAGTTTTTTTATAAGTGCGAATAATTGCGGAAAAAGAATATCTGTGTATTGTTGTTTCTTATTTAAATACTCTTCGCTTGTGTTGTGTATGAATTTGCCGTTTTCAGATACAACTACTTCTGTCATTACTAAACTTGAAGGATCTAGCATCTTGTGTAAGTCTCTGTGCGACGGGTGATTATTCCAACACCAATTAGGAGAGTAAATACTATAAACGGGGAAGTATTCCCTTAGCGTAATCAATTCTGGAGAATAAGTGGAAAATTCACAAGTCATAAAAGACCTTATCTCCTGTTCTTGCGTTGCAAGCTTCAGGTTTACATAGTAATCAAGTGTGTCTAAAAAATCGTTGTACGAAAATTCTTTATTTTCATACTTGCAATAATTTTCATCGTAGAATAATGATACATTATCAAACGCCGTATGACATCCTGATAAAACAAAGGCGTTTGCGATAATTAACATGTGTAGCGTTATGTTTGTTTTCATTGCAGTTACTTAAAAAACCATGTACTTCTAGTTATTTGGTGTTTATTAGCAGATACTGATTTCCATACAGCAGGGTCCCAAACTCTTATGTTTTGCAACACGGCATGCCGCTTCTGCGTGTCGTACAGGTAGGAGCCGATGCCGGTCTTGTAGCCGATGTTTCCGTTGGCCTCATACTCCGTCTCCATGTCGCCCGCTCCGCTGGTGGTATACACCTCCGTCAGGCGGTCGAGCGCGTCGTAGGTGAAGTTTTCCTGCTCCGTGCCGTTAATGCCCTGTCGCGAGGTGAGGTTGCCCTTTACACAACTTCCACAATCATCCTGTGCCTGCACCATGATAGAGCTAACTGTGAATAGGACAATGAAGACAAGCCGTTGTTTTATGATGGGTTCGATTTGTGTTCTATTTGGTTGGATAGATAACATTCGTATTCATTCAATAGTGTGATATATATATATATTAATCAATTCTTGTAGATATTGTGAGGGAGGATTATTAATAAATTCACTAAGAGGAACTAACTTTGCTTTGCGTTTTTTTCTTTTCCATTTTTTGTTGTGAATATAAACTTCTGTGCCATCAACATAAGCAAAAATGGTCTTATTTGTATAAATGAAGTAATGTTCTAAACTCTTCTCATAAAGTAATATGCATTCTTTTTTTAAGAGGTTTTGTAAGTTTGGGAACAAAGGCCAATTCTCAAAGTATATCCCTTCTAGCTTGCTGTTTGTATACCCAGTTTGCTGAAGTGTAGCTGAACGTGTTACATACAGGATTATAGGCAAATCGTTTTTTTTCTTTCCCTTTATTCCATATGGATAAATGATTATACTACCTGGAGTTACGCTATCAATATCTATAATATATTTTTTTTCACTATTTAGAGTGATATTTATATTAACTGCTATGAAAATAGATGGAGAATTCTTTACATTTTTCCGATTACTCTTTCCAATATAATTGTAAATGTTAGAACGAAGAGAGGTGTCATTCTGAAGATGTTGATATGTTAATATCAACATTGTGTTGAAATCTTGATCTTGCGAAATGACAGGAAGCTGATATAATATTAATAAGCTCAATGTAAACAACTTTATTTTCATGATATTTATCTATTTATGAAAATATTTCTGATATAATTATGATAATTATTCCTTGGACCACTAAATATTATATTATTACTTAAAACAATTCCTGTTTTCTTTACATTATTTGTTCTATCCATCCTGTCTTCCTTCTTATTGTCCTTTGCTGGCGAATAACGAGCCTATTGCTTCACTATCTTGCAGCAGTATTGCTTTCCGTTGAGTGTGGCGAAGACGAGGTAGTATCCGCTGTGCAGTGCGGAGATGTCCAGCGGGGTGGTCAGCGATGAGCCCATGGCATTCACCAGCGGGGTGCCGTAGGCGTCGGTAATGGTCACGGGGAACGTGCCCGGCTGCTCCATGCCGTGAACGACGAGTGTGCACGGACCGCTCGTGGGGTTGGGACTTACGCTGATACTGACCGTCTCATAGCAGAGGGCTTCTTCGTCAATGACGGGCTGCCCCTGCTGCAGCACAGGCTGACGGCTGATGCGGTTGCCCGCCGCATCGTAGCTGTAGGCTATCTGTGCACGCGAAATGGTGCAACAGACTGCAAGAAGGATGAAGGTGAGAAGGACATGTTTCATAATATATGCTAATATGGTTATGCTATTTGGAAATGTTG
>CADAVS010000144.1 GCA_902791425.1 uncultured Ruminococcus sp. | reverse complement strand
CTGCCTTTATCCTGTCCCGCATAAAAAAACGAGTAGTTTGAATCCGTAATGTCAACTTCTTTTTCAAATTCAGATAACAGCGGCGCCTGAATTCCTTTTGTCCATATCACTGCACGGGGTTCATTTTCTTCCGTTTTGTAAGTTATTACATTTTGGTTTTTCCCTGTTCTTAGATTATTTGCTATTGCCTCAACCTTTTTATCAAGTTCAGAACTGGATTTCATATCAATGATTTCCGCATCCGTAACAGGCTTTATACCGCTTAGCTCCTCCCAAATCAACACCTTTACCATGTCCACCTCATCGGGAATGTTAAACACCTCTGTTTCGGTCCGATATTTTCTGACCTCCGCATTGATGCATCTGTTGTTATTATATTGGGCTATTATAATATGACAAGAGTCAGGCATAGCGGTTAATTTCACGGTGCCTGTTGAGTAATTGCCGTATTTTTGTACTGCCGTTTTTACGGTCGGAACCGCATCATTCTCCTGTAAAACAGCAATTTGTGCCGATACTGCATATGTGTTTAACAGTACGGTAAAAAGTATCATCAAAACAAAAGGTATCTTTTTCACTTTTCATACCCCCTTTAAGGTTCTTATTTATCTTTCCTTGACATCAATACCACGCACTCCACGTGTTCTGTGCATGGGAACATATCTACAGGAGTGATTTTCTTAGTATAATAACCTTTAGGTGCAAGAAATTTCAAATCTCTTGCAAGGGTTGATGGCTTGCAGGATATATAGACAATTCTATCGGGTTCTGACTCTGCCACCGTTGTGAGAAGAGCCTCGTCACAGCCTTTTCTTGGCGGATCCAAAATAATCACGTCAGGTCTGCCCTCTTTTTTAATCAATGACTTTGTCAGTTTTTCAGCCGCTCCGCAATAATAAACCGCATTATCTATGCCGTTTAGTTTCGCATTTTTTTTTGCATTTTCAACCGCTTGAGGTACAATTTCTATCCCCACAAGCTTTTTTATACGCTTTGCCATAAACTGCCCTATTGTTCCTATTCCGCAGTATATATCGTATACGGTTTCCTTGCCTGAAAGCATTGCCATTTTCTCGGCAACCGAATAAAGATTTTGCGTCTGATGTCTGTTTACCTGATAAAATGACGCAGGCGAAATTTCAAATTCTGCTCCGCCAATCTTATCTTTTATGATATTTTCGCCCCATATGGTTTTATACTCTTTACCGAGTATCATATTGGTTTTTTTGTTATTAACGTTTAGCAAAATTCCACTAATCGGTATATTAAGTTCAAGAATACACTCAACAAGTTCATTGGAATATGGTAGTTCGTCTTTTGTGGAAACAATGACAAAACATATACCATTATCACTCTCACGAGTATATATATGTCTTATAACCCCACTATTATCTGTTTCGTTATACGGAGCAACTCCATATTTCTCCATCCATTTGCGAATGGCCGCCATAATTTCTCTTGTATGCTCACTTTGAAGCATACAATCCTCCATATCAATTACATTATGGCTGTTTCTTCTGTAAAAGCCTATGCCATCAACAGTCACAGGCATTTGAACCTTGTTCCTGTATCTAAATCTTTCAACAGAAGGAATAACCTCTCCTACCTCAGTATCAATGCTGCCTATTCTCTTTATGCAATCTGAAACCTTTTGCCGTTTATACGCAAGCTCCGCGGTATAATCCATATGCATAAGCTGACATCCACCGCACTTATAGAAGTAAGGACATTCTGCCTTTATTCTGTGTTGAGATGGCAAAATCACCTCCAAAAGCTTGCCGATAGCATAAGTTTTATTTACTTTAATGATTAATACTCTTACTTTTTCGCCTACAATAGTATACGGAACAAAAACGGCAATACCGTCAGCGTGACCTACTCCGCTGCCATCATCTGTCATTCCTGTAATCTCTATCTCTGTAATATCGTTTTTATTCATACTAAATTTCAACTCTTCCTTTAAGTGCCTTTGACAGTGTGACCTCGTCAGCAAATTCAAGCTCACCGCCTACGGGAACACCGTGAGCAATTCTTGTAACATTAACGCCAAACGGTTTTACTAACTTGGATATATACATAGCGGTTGTTTCGCCCTCTAAGTTAGGATTTGTCGCCATAATAACCTCCTTGATATTACCGCCGGAAATTCTTGTCATAAGTTCCTTTATGGTAATATCATCAGGACCTATGTTATCCATAGGCGAAATAGCTCCGTGCAGAACGTGGTAAACACCTTTAAATTCGTTAGTTCTCTCTATCTGAATTACATCTCTCGGATTTTCCACAACACAAATAACACTGTGGTCCCTTGTCTGATTATCGCATATGGAACAAACCTCTTTATCGGATAGATTTCTGCAATCTCTGCAATAACATAAATTCTTTTTAGCTGAAACAATTGCATCGGCAAATTTTTGTGCCTTTTCCATTGGCTGATTTAACACAAAAAAAGCAAGTCTTTGTGCTGTTTTACTTCCTATCCCGGGAAGCTTTTCAAACTCTTCTATTAAATTTTGTAGCGGTGCTGCAAAATACTGCATTATTACCTCTCCTTAAATTTTCTAAATAGTTTATCAGAATATGGACATTCTGTTCTTTAATCCTGAAAATCTCTTTTGTATATTATCATTGTTTACATATAATTTAATAACATCCTCTTGCCCTACAAGAACAACAAGTTTTTTTGCACGTGTAATAGCTGTGTATAACAAATTTCTCGTCATCAATAGTCGGTGTGTTTCGCACATTGGCATAATAATTGCATCAAACTCACTGCCCTGACTTTTGTGAACGGTTGCCGCATATGCAAGCTCCAACTCGTCAAGCAGCATAAAATCATAGTCTACAACCCTGTCATCAAAAACGACTTGCAGCTTTTGGGCATTTTTGTTTATGCCGGATATAAAACCAACATCACCATTAAAAACGCCTTGACCTTGCTCTGAGCCATCAATTCGTTTCCATTCCGTATGATAGTTGTTTTTTATCTGCATAACCTTATCCCCAAGTCTGAAAACACATCTGTTTGTGACATACTCAGGCTTATCGGGAGAAGAAGGATTCAGCTTGTCCTGTAATACAGCGTTTAGGTTAGTCACCCCTATAAGCGATTTCCTTGCAGGTGTTAAAACCTGAATTTGTGTTATACCGTTAAATCCGTATTTTTTAGGCAATCGTCTTGCACACAGGTCGGCAATCGTTTCGGGTATCGACATTGGGTCATCACGGCTTACAAGAAAAAAATCATTTTCCGCATCATTAACCATTGGCATTTCTCCGTGATTTATCCTGTGTGCATTGACAACAATCATACTTTCGCGTGCCTGTCTGAATATCTCTGTCAG
>CADAVS010000143.1 GCA_902791425.1 uncultured Ruminococcus sp. | reverse complement strand
GTGACTGATTAAAGCGCTGTCCGTTGCCGCCGCCGAGTGTCCGCCGGCAAACGCACCGGTGTCCGCTCAGCGGCGCAAAATGCAAGTGAGAAATCTCGCAGGAAGTTCAGGGTAATCTTCACCATCCGGCAGAAAGCCTGCCAGCACTTTATTTCAAGCTGCAAAAACTATAGCAGAAAATCAAGCCATTCCAAAGACGCCGATTATATGTACCGCTCACGTATGATATACGCAGAGCGAAGCAAAAGGACCTTATCCTGAAGGCAATAAAATACAGTGCCCATTCCTTTGACGAGATCCTTGCATTCATCAACTCTCCGGGGAATGATGAGGAGGAAGCTGATGCGTGAGTATTCAAGAATTTTAATTGAGAAATACTGCTTCACACATAAAACGAAGCAAGCGGCAATCTTATCGAGGCTTGTAGAGATGTCTTATGACCTGGACTCGATAGCAATGGATACGGATGCAATCTAACTTGAGAGGCTGATACAACGCTAACGTAATCCGGAACTAAAAGAAGCGCTTGTCGATCTTGATGGCTTCTTTTTTTCCTACTGATCATGTCATTAGAACTATTTAGGGTACTTTTTAAGGAAGTTCACAGGAAAATCAATAGAAACGTTGATTTTCCAGGCTTTTCAAAGTCTTTTATTCGAATGAGTGCTAACCCTCATCGTAAGTTAAGTTTCAGGAGAAGTTCAGACTCATAATCCTCCTTCCGGCATTGATGTAGTGGTCAACATCAAGTAAAGGAAGGTATGAACCAAATGGAACAATAACCTTTTATCATTTACATACGATTGGCCCTTTTAATCCGACTGAAAGGCCCTTATTGCCTGACCCTAACATTTATATTAAATGATACACTTTATACCAGGAATCTTTTTTAGAACAAACGTAATGAGACTCCCAAATGTCATGCTAATTATAATCCAGCCAACAGATACAATTAGAGTCGGAAGTTTTGGTTCCGCATAGCTTTCGTATTTGGCATAAAGCAAAATTTTAAGACACGGATCTATCATATATATTCCCAAAGTTAATGAGCCAATAAAACATATTACTTTACTAACAATTCCTTCATTAAGGCTTGGTTTTCTTACTACAAAAACATACTTAATCAGCACAAATGCCACAATAGTTGTTAAATAATCAAATAATTGTACATAGCCTTGTGAATACTGTCCATTCAATATAGCATCATTATATGTGCACCAATTAGATAATAATATTCCTATTACTCCAGCTATAATTAAACCACATAAATGTTTTGCCTTCACTTTATATATATCAATTCTATTGTCTAAGTAATATCCTAATATTGGATAAAAGAAGGCTTTTTCATAGGTAAACGGCACAGAGAAATCAACACAAAACGTAAAAGTCGGTAATTGCATTTTTGACATATTTATATTGATCAAAGGGAAAAATGATGATGTAATAAAATGTAGTGTCAATAGGGCAATTATTTCATTCTTTGTAATTCCCTTTGCAGCTCGTTGAAGCAATGGTAATAAAAACAATATTCCAAGATAACTATACAAATACCAATATGCTCCAGCCCAATCTATTTTATTTTCTAAAAATCCGTGAACATACTTTGACAGTGAAAGCTCATATTCTACCCCATTCTTCATATTAACTAATTTATTGAGTAACATAAGAATAAAGTCAAATATCAGTAACAACATAACAATTCGAGCAAAACGCTTCTTAAAAACACTTGTCCATTCTTCATTCCGACTCAATAATAGGGCTCCGCTTATCATAAAAAAAGCGGAACATTAATGCGTGTGACCATCGTTAGGCACATATAGAAGAACTGTTTCTCTCCTTTAGAAATACTATACAACATATATCCTGGTAAATGATTAAATATTACCAATGCACATGCTATGACTCGCATCATTTCAAAATAAGCTTTCTTATTTCGTGTCTTAATATTTCCCATTTTCCCTCTAAAAAAGTGCGCTTTTTTGTTATTACTAAAAAATCAATTGTATGAATGAAATCATATACATTATTGCGTACAGTATCGGCTGGTGCAGCAGGTAAACCCAAAGGCTGTTTCTGCCGATTGCCTGCAGCGCTTTGCTGCGGCTTTTATAAAGCGTTTGAGGAAATGCGCCCGCCTTTGCGTAACCGCCGAGGAACGCACCAAACATAAACATAAACAGCCAGGGCAGCAGCGGAAAATAATCCGCCGAGAAGAAGCCCTCTTTGTAAAACCCGAGCGGCATAAGCAGGTTGGTTGAATAAAGCGCCTGCGGCAGTTTTATAAGCCCGAAAAGCAGACTGCCGCTGCCTACGCTGTAAAAAAGTAAAAACAGCAGAATTGAAATTGCCGCTCCCGCAAGCAAATTCAGCTTTTCAAGCGGCTTCATCAGCACTCCCGAAATTATCATACAGCAGCCGAGGCAGGAGAGAATTCCGAAATAAATTTCCGCTCCCGTAATGCCGATAAGCGGCATAATTACCGCGGTTACAAGCGTTACCGCAAGCCCGCAGGCAAGCACGATGACCCCGCGCTTAACCGTGTTTCTTGAAAGGCGCGAGCATATACCCGAGGTAATTATGAATATTCCCCAGAACAACGGCTGAAAAAGGCACAGAAAATCAAACGCCGCATAGCCCCAGCCGTAGCCGAGCACGAAGCCGACGTCGTAAAGCGCGTGGTGCACAACCATTGCAAGCAGGGCAAAGCCGCGAAGCTCGTCAAGAAAGTAAATTCTTTTAAATCCTTCTTTCATACAACAACCTCAAATCCGAATTTAAAATATATTATCATATTTTTTGCAGAATTTCCACTAAATAATAATATGGTCAAAAAGGTACTTTTATTTTTTTCAAAAAAAGTGTATAATAATTTCAGGATGATTTATCCTACTTATTACCAAGGGGGTATATATTATGATTAACATTACTGCTAGAGGCTTTGAACTTAAACAGGGCGCAAAGGACGGAATTGAATCCGAACTCAGACGAATTGAAAAAATGCTTCCCGAAGATTCTGCCTTTGACGTAACATTGAAAAAGCTGAAGGACGGCTATCAGTGCGATATTACGGTTAAACACTTCGGCTCATATATCAGGGGCGAGGCTGTTGAGCAAAGAATTGAGCCTGCAATTGACGCGGCGGTTGACGACCTCAAGCGTAAGCTCCGCAAGCTTAAAACATACTTTGTTGATAAAAAGCGCAAGGGCGGCATAGACGTAATTGCCGAATCTATTGACGAGCTTGGCGACGAAGTTACGATGGATATTTTTGACGAGGCGTATTTTGAAAGCGTTGACATTAAAAGAACCAAGAAAATTACGCCGAATATGATGACGGATGATGAGGCAATCGTTCAAATGGAAATGCTCGGCCACAGCTTTTTCGT
>CADAVS010000142.1 GCA_902791425.1 uncultured Ruminococcus sp. | reverse complement strand
GGCAGCGAGTCGAGCGGCAGGCGAAAGCCCATGGGCGAGTCGCCGGGCGTCAGGCGCAGCGAGCCGTGCGCGATCTCGTGCGGCAGACCCATCGCAAGAAGCACGTGCGAAGGATCAAGTGAACCTGATGCGCAGGCACTTCCGCTTGAAGCGGAGATACCCTTCATATCAAGACTGAGGAGCAAGCCTTCGTCTTCGATAAACTCAAACGAAATATTTGCGTTGCCTGCAAGTCTTTGCGTTGGGTGACCGTTTAACCTGGAATAAGGCACACGCTCTAAAACCTTATTTATATATGTGTCACGAATTTCTGTCAGTTTTTTCTGCTTAGCCTCTATATCGGCAGTTGCCATCTCAATGGCTTTGCCAAGTCCCACAATTCCGGGAACATTCTCTGTGCCGGCACGTCTCATTCTTTCCTGAGCACCGCCTGTAATAAACGAGGTGAGCTTTATTCCGCTTCTCACATACAAAGCACCTGAGCCTTTAGGGCCGTGGAACTTATGAGCCGTAAGCGAAAGCATATCTATATTCATTTCTTTAACATCAACGGGAACATTGCCGACAGCCTGAACGGCATCTGTGTGGAACAGAACTCCAGCCTCTTTGGCAATCTTTCCGATTTCGGCTATGGGCATAATTGTGCCTATTTCGTTGTTGGCAAACATAATGCTGATAAGAATAGTATTATCCTTTATAGCATTTTTTACATCTTCGGCAGATACCATTCCGTATTCATCAACGGGGAGATATGTTACCTCGTAGCCCTGTTTCTCTAAATCCTGACAGGTGTGAAGTATAGCGTGATGCTCAACAGCAGAGGTTATAATATGGTTTCCCTTATCCTTATAAGCTCTTGCCACAGACCTGATTGCCCAATTATCCGCCTCACTGCCTGAACCTGTAAAATAGATTTCCTTAGGGTCAGCACCTATGGCACACACAACCTTCTCGCGTGCGTTTTCAACAGCCTTTTTTGCTGTTCTGCCCTCATTGTATATACTTGAGGGGTTTCCGTAATCCTCCGTAAAATACGGAAGCATTGCCTCAACAACCTCAGGTGCAACTTTGGTAGTTGCGGCATTGTCAACGTAAATACGTTTTGTCATTTTTATTCCTACCTTTCTGTCTTACAGCAGCAATCTATGAAAAGTAGATGTTCTGTAATTTTTTATTAAGCAATAAATGTTCAGTCAGATTAAAACTTTTTGGATTGCTCAACCGCCATTTGGTCGCAGCGTTCATTTTCGGGGTGTCCTGCGTGACCTTTAAGCCATATCAAAGTTATTTTGTGATTATCCAAGAGGTCAAGCAGCCTCTCCCACAAATCGGGATTTTTGGCTTTTGTTTTATCACCTTTTACCCAACCTTTGGCTCTCCAGGCTTTTGCCCAGCCTTTTTCCACGGCATCAACAAAATACTTTGAATCGCTATATATAGTCACGTCACAACTTCTGTTAAGTGCCTCAAGACCTGCAATAACAGCCATAAGCTCCATACGGTTGTTTGTGGTATTTGCCTCTCCTCCGCAAATTTCCTTCTCGTAGCCGCCGCACCGCAGTATTGCACCATAACCGCCGGGCCCCGGGTTTCCGCTGCAAGCACCATCTGTATAAAGTTGAACTTTGGTGAGCTCTGCCATATATTTTATTCCTTTCTAAACATTTTTACCCAATTATAATAATTTTAACATAACTTTGTATAAAAATCTATACCTTTTTTAAAATTTTATTATATTTCTAACTCAAAAGTTCATCAATTGATAAAATATCATAAAAATTATTTATGATTTTATCAGCACCTGCCTCCTCAAGTTCTTTTCTGTTGTCAATGGAAAGCACCCCGACTGTCTTGCCCGCCTTTGCGGCTCTTGCCGATTTAATGCCTGACACGGCATCCTCAAAGACGACTGCTTCATTAGCAGAAACACCTAATCTTTCAATCGCCTTTAAGTATATATCAGGCATAGGCTTGCCTGCAACAGTACCATCGTTGTATATCACATTATCCATACTAAACCATTTTGATATACCGAAGTAATCAAAATAGAATTTAACATTGTCTATATCAGATGATGTAGCAATGGCAACCTTGATATCTCTCTTGGTCAGCTTATCCAAAAGCTCAACGGCACCGGGGGCGAGCCTGCACTCGTTCCTATCTCTTAGGCAAAGCTCACGATATATTCTTTCTTTCTCGCTACCGATTTCTTCTACCAGGTCATCTGAAGGCTCTTTTTTTAGTATTAATTCCAATATCAGTTTATTGGTTCTGCCCAGCATTTTAGTAACTTCATCATCGGTCATTTTTCTGCCGATTAGACGTTCTGAGCAGATATTCCAAGCCTCTATGTGTTTGTCGGAATCAAAAAATAATGTTCCGTTAAAATCGAATATAACTGCTTTTTTCTTCATAGCATCAGGCAACTCCTTTTATATATAATATGAAAAAAACGGCACAGAAAACTGTGCCGTATACATTCCATCTGCGTCTGTGACGGCTTACTTTTCTGTAATGCCGTAACGCTTTCTGAACTTATCAACTCTACCGCCGGTATCAACGAGCTTCTGCTTACCTGTGTAGAAAGGATGGCAAGCTGAGCATATTTCGATACGGATATCTTCTTTTGTAGAACCCGTTTCAATCACGTTACCGCAGGCACACTTGATTGTTGTTTCTTTGTAATCCGGATGAATACCCTGTTTCAATTCTTTCACCTCTTTATATTAAACTCAATCTTTAACAAATTAATTATGCTTCAACAGCGTGTTATAGTATATCACAATTAGATAAAAATTGCAAGCATTTTTTTATATTTTTTAAAAAATACTAAATATTTTATTAAATTTATGTGGCATTTCAATCCTATTTTATATCGCCACAGGTGAAAATTCATACAGGCGTTATAAAAAGCGGAATATTAGTCACCAAGGCACATACTGATAGAACGTGCAGCCTGAATCCAATAGCTTGACTCTTCAACAGCCTTGTTGCAACCGATTACGTTTTCAAGTGAGTCATAGCTGAGTTCGTTACCGTCAAGAATAACCATATTGCCAAACTTGCCCTGCATAACAAGCTCTACTGCATAGGCACCATATCTGGTAGACAAAATTCTGTCGTTAGCGGTAGGAGAACCGCCTCTCTGAACGTGACCTAAAATAGTAGCACGTGCTTCAAGACCAACAAGCTCTTCAAGCTGATTTGCAACAACGTTACCTATGCCGCCAAGACGAATTGGGTCAGGACTGTTTTCGATTACCTTAGATACAACCACGTCGCCGCCGAGAGGCTTAGAACCTTCAGATACAACAACGATAGCAAAATCCTTACCTCTTTTGCGGTTAGCCTTGATAGCATCTGCAACCTTGTTGATGTCATAAGGAATTTCAGGGATAAGTGC
>CADAVS010000141.1 GCA_902791425.1 uncultured Ruminococcus sp. | reverse complement strand
GCGGAACATCAAGCGGAACATCAAGTGGAACATCAAGCGGAACGTCGAGTGAAACATCAAGCGGAACATCAAGTGGAACATCAAGCGGAACATCAAGCGGAACATCAAGCGGAACATCAAGTGGAACATCAAGCGGAACATCAAGCGGCACGTCGAGTAATTCGTCGTCCAACGCGGGAGCGCTGACAGCGTCGGAATAGAGTAGTTAACAAATGGAAATTAAAATCACGGTTCGGGTTTATACTATACCTATGTGTTGATTTGCAGAATGGATATTTTTATGGAGGTAAGCTGTGAAGAAATATGATAATTCAAGTATTTCTGCATTAAAAGGTGCAGACAGGGTAAGAAAACGCCCTGCTGTTATATTCGGCTCAGATGGTGTTGAGGGCTGTGAACATTCGATGTTTGAAATCCTTTCAAACTCAATTGATGAGGCGAGAGAGGGATATGGAAATATAATTAAAATTACCAGGTTTGCCGATAACTCAATTGAAGTAGAAGACTTTGGACGCGGTATTCCCGTAGAATACAACGAGAGGGAAAAGCGATATAATTGGGAGCTTGTATTTTGTGAGTTATATGCAGGGGGTAAGTATAAAAACAATTCGGGCGGTAACTATGAATATTCGTTGGGACTAAACGGATTGGGTGCCTGTGCAACACAGTACAGTTCTGAATATATGGATGTTGAGGTGTTGCGTGACGGCTACAAATTCAATCTCCATTTTGAAAGGGGAAAGAATATCGGCGGACTTGAGAAAACTGAGTTCAGACACAGACACACAGGTACTAAAATTCGTTGGAAGCCTGACTTAAAGGTGTTTACCGATATAAATATTCCTGTGGAAAATTATAAAAATACCCTTAAGCGTCAGGCTGTTGTAAATTCGGGTATAAAATTTATTTTCAGAAACGAAACAGAGCAGGGACAGTTTGAGGAGTTTGAGTACTTCTACGAAAACGGAATTGTAGATTATGTCAAGGAACTGTCAAACGGAAAGGAACTCACACAGGTTCACTATATAGAGGCGGAGCGTAAAGGCCGTGACCGTGCCGATTTAGACGAATACAAAGTTAAAATGAGCTTTGCATTTTGTGCCAACAACGAAACGCACCTTACTGAATATTATCACAATTCAAGCTTTTTGGAGCACGGCGGTTCGCCCGACAAAGCGGTTCAGAATGCCTTTGTATATGCAATTGACCAATATTTAAAGCAAAACAATAAATATACAAAGACAGAAAGCAAAATTAAATTTGTTGATGTGGCGGACAGCTTGTTGCTGGTTGGAAATTCACTTTCCACAATGACAAGCTATGAAAATCAGACGAAGAAAGCAATAACCAACAAGTTTATACAAGATGCTATGACAGAGTTCCTGCGTGAACAGCTCAATATCTATTTTATCGAAAATAAGATGGATGCCGAAAAGCTGTGCGGACAGGTTCTTGTGAACAAACGAAGCCGAGAGTCTGCCGAAAAGACGAGAATTAATGTCAAGAAAAAGCTTGGCGGAAGCTTGGATATTACAAACAGAGTTAAAAAGTTTGTTGATTGCAGAAGTAAGGACACGGATAAGCGGGAGGTCTATATAGTAGAGGGTGACTCGGCGTTGGGTGCTTGTAAGCTTGGACGTGACGGTGAGTTTCAGGCTATTATGCCCATACGCGGCAAAATATTGAACTGCCTCAAGGCAGAGTACGACAAAATATTCAAAAGTGATGTTATAGTCGATTTGATGAAGGTTTTGGGTTGCGGTGTTGAGATTTCATCAAAACACAACAAGGACTTAAATTCTTTTGATATAAACAACCTTCGTTGGAATAAAATTATCATATGTACTGATGCGGATGTTGACGGCTTTCAGATAAGAACATTGGTCCTTACAATGATATACAGATTGACACCGAGCTTGATTAATGAGGGATATGTATATATTGCAGAGTCGCCGTTATACGAAATAACCTACAAGGACAAGAGTTACTTCGCTTTTGACGAAACGGAAAAGACGGAGATACTTAATAAACTTGAGGGCAAAAAGTATACAATTCAACGCAGTAAGGGATTGGGTGAAAATCAACCTGAAATGATGTGGGAAACAACTATGAATCCCGAAACAAGAAGATTGATTAAGGTTATGCCTGATGATGTGGTTAAAACCCAGGAGATGTTTGATTTGCTTTTGGGTGACAATCTTGCAGGCAGAAAAGAATATATTGCCAACGAGGGATATAACTTTATAGATATGACAGATGTGTCGTAATATAATTTGGGATAATCCATTAAAAAACTACATTGAAAAAGAGGTAGCTAAATGGCAAAGAAACCAATAATTGAAGAACAGATAATAACAGAAACTCTTGAAAAAAACTATATGCCCTATGCGATGAGTGTAATAATCTCACGTGCTATTCCTGAGATTGACGGATTTAAGCCGTCTCACAGAAAGCTTTTGTATACTATGTATAAGATGGGCTTGCTGAACGGAAACAGAACCAAGTCCGCCAATGTTGTGGGACAGACAATGAAGTTAAACCCGCACGGCGACCAGGCGATATATGAAACTATGGTTAGGCTTACCGAGGGCAACGGCTCTCTGCTTGTTCCTTTGGTGGACTCAAAGGGTAACTTCGGACGTCAGTATTCAAGAGATATGGCATATGCCGCATCAAGATATACCGAGGTCAGATTGGCGAAGGTCTGCTCTGAAATCTTCAAGGATATGGACAAGAATACCATTGACTTTGTTGATAACTATGACGGAACATTAAAAGAGCCGACTTTATTGCCTACCACCTTTCCGAATATTTTGGCTAACCCAAATCAGGGCATTGCGGTAGGTATGGCGTCTAACATATGCAGTTTTAACTTGAGCGAGCTGTGTAATGCAACAATTGCGGTAATGAAGGACCCTGAATGTGACTTGCTTGACATTATGCCTGCACCTGACTTCCCCGGTGGCGGCGAGCTCCTTTACAACAGGGAGGAAATGAGCGAGATATACAAGACGGGCAGAGGCAGCTTTAAGGTTCGTGCGAAATATATTTATGATAAAAAGAATAATTGTATCGAGATTAACGAGATACCGTATACTGCCTCTGTTGAGGCTATAATAGAAAAAGTTGTCGATTTGGTTAAGACAGGCAAAATACGCGAAATTTCGGATATAAGAGATGAAACCGACTTGAGCGGTCTTAAAGTCACCATTGATTTAAAGAGAGGTACAAACCCCGAAAAGTTGATGGCAAAGCTGTTTAAGACGACTCAGTTAGAGGACAGCTTTGGCTGTAACTTTAATGTTTTGGTTGAGGGGTCGCCTCTTGTTTTGGGCGTGAACGATATCTTGTCCGAATGGCTGAGATTTAGACATAGCTGTGTCAAGAGGGGCATTGCATACGATATTGATAAGAAAAGC
>CADAVS010000140.1 GCA_902791425.1 uncultured Ruminococcus sp. | reverse complement strand
TTACCGTCGCTCAGAAGAACGGTAGAAGAAATTAAAATGAATGTGGCGTACAGATGGTTTTTGGGGTATCTGATGAACGAACAGATACCGCACTTTTCAACCGTAAGCTACAATTTCAAGCATAGATACACCGAAAAAACCATAGAGGAAATATTTTATTGGATATTAAGCGAAATAAAAACGGCAGGATATTTATCTCCCGAAGCTGTATTTGTAGACGGAACGCATATTAAAGCAAACGCCAATTTAAAGAAAGCGGTAAAAAAAGCGGTGCCGCAGGCGTATATCATCAGCCGCCAGTCTGCATCAAAAAATGCTTTCGCAATGATGATATACAAAACTTCGTTTTGATGATATGCAATTCCTACGAAACAGATGATATACAGTGCTTTGCATTGATTTTTAACTACCGATAGATTATAATAATGATAGCCGTTTTAAATAGTGGGGGGAAATATAATTAAATTTCTTATTTAATAAACACAAAGTTAGCTTTTGATTATTATATAAAGGAGTTTGTTATGTTATCTAAAAATTTTAAACATTGGATTAGCTGCGATGACCCCAAAAGGTGTGACACTTGTGAGAAAATGCACGGTAAAATATATAGAATCACAGAAACACCAAAACCTAAACCGCCCCTTCATCCTTTTTGTCGTTGCACCATTAAAATAATGGAAGCGTTAAAAGCGGGCACTGTAACTGAAAATAAATTAGATGGAGCGGATTTTTGGCTCAAGTATGTTGGTTATTTACCCGATTATTATATAAGTTCATATGCGGCATCTTTAGAGGGATGGAAGCCCCGCAAATGGCCCTCGAATTTTGTGGCAGACAGAACCATAACAATGGGAGAGTACGAAAATTTCAATGGCCATTTGCCAGATTCTCCAGGAAGAAAGTGGTTCAAAGCAGATATAAACTATAAAACGGGAAAGCGAAATTCCGAAAGAATCGTTTATTCTAATGATGGATTGATATTTGCAACCTATGACCATTACAAAACGTTTTATGAAATCATATAAGGAGAGCATTATATGCAAATAATTGAATTAGATTTAACAGATTGCAAAACCTTGCGTGAATTACACGAAAGAATAAGAGTTGCATTTGATTTTCCTGAATGGTATGGGAAAAATTGGGACGCTTTTCGTGATTTAATACGTACTGATTGTGATGCGCATAAAGTTATTGTAAAGGGTGAAAACACATTGCGTGAAAAATATAATGAGGACTTAAATATGATGCATAAAGTTTTTGAAAGTAAAATCGAATTTAACAAAAAGTGCAATTTTGGCGACTTCATTTATGAAGTGATTTCGTAAAAAACCCCCAATTCGGTTGCGAAAGAGTTGAAATCAACCTTAAAAGCAATCATTGATACGTTTGAAGAACAAAGCAATATTGGGCTAATACAAGCTGCCCTTTTGATTATGAAGTAATCTCATAGCAAACCAACCATACTGCATGAATTTAATCATTGTGGATATGGCGGGCAGAGTTCTGCCCTTGCCAAAAAGGGGCTGTCTCATTAAGATAGCCCCAAAACAGAAAAAGCGGATGCAATTTACCGAAAGGTATTGAGCAACCGCTTGCTTTTTGGTATAATTAAATCGCAAAACATAATACACCGAAAGCGAGATAATTATACACCAATGAGAGATAGAAATCAAGTAGTTTTACCATTAAACTTAGAAATTTGTATTCCGAAAGAGGATTTTGTATTCAAGGTAGCAGAGATTTGTGAAGAATTGGACTACACAGAGCTATTCAATGCGTATATGAGAACGTGGAGAAAGACAAATCCAATTACAGTATTTGAGGTCATAGTGTTCGGATACATGGAGCATCTGTACTCCGGCAGAGAGATAGCAAAAGCTTGCAAAACGGATATTCGGTTTATGTGGCTGTTAAACGGTGAAGTAGCACCAAGTCACGCAACGATTTCAAGATTTCAAGAAGAGAAATTGGCAGGAGCGATAGAGGGATTGTTCTACCAATTCGTAGAAAAGCTCTATGAAATGGGAGAGGTGAAATTCAAGAATCTTTTCGTAGACGGAACGAAGATAGAAGCCTATGCAAACAAGTACACGTTTGTATGGAAAAAGGCGGTGGAGAAGCGTCTTGAGAAGCTGAACAGGAAAATTGAAATTGTTCTTCCCATAATAGCGGAAAGATACGGTATTCACTCAAGTGTTTCCATTGAAGAATGTTACGAAGCGCTTGTTCTGCAAGCACAATGGATCAATCTTACCTTTGCTGTTGGCAAGGGAAAGCACAAGACTCAATTACAGAGAGATATTGAGATTTTGAAGGAATACATAGACAAAAAGGCAGAATATTACTCACATCTCGGTAAATTCGGTAACAGAAACAGCTTTTCAAAAACAGATACCGATGCAACCTTTATGCACATGAAGGAAGACTATATGAAAAACGGTCAACTCAAGCCGGGATATAATATCCAGATTGGCGTAGAGAGTGAGTATATCGTTGGAATAGGTGTGTTCTCTAACAGAAGTGACGTAAACACTTTCATTCCTTTTCTCAACAGAATCAAAAGTCATACAAGGAGATTGTTTGAGCGAGTGATTGCCGATGCGGGTTATGAGAGCAGTGAGAATTATCTGTATTTGGAAGAAAACGGACAAGAATGCTTCATCAAGCCCACGAATTACGAAATCAGTAAGAAGAAGGCCTATAAGACCAATCCTTACGCAGTAGAAAATATGGCATATAACGCGGAAAGAGATGAGTATACTTGTCCCGATGGCAGAAAGCTGAAATTCAAACGGGAAAGTAAAAAGACTACAGAAAACGGTTATACGGTATCCACAAGATATTACAGTAATGACAAATGCGGAAGATGCCCTCATCGTGAGAAATGTCATAGTTCTAAAAACGGGTACAGAACGGTGAGCGTCAATCAAATACTCAACGAATACCGTCCCAAGGTACTCGAAGCGCTAACGAGCGAAGAAGGAACGCTTCTTCGTATGAACAGATCCATTCAGGTAGAGGGAGTATTTGGCGTACTCAAGGAAGACTACGGCTTCCGTCGTTTTTTGACACGTGGAAAGAAGAATGTAGAGACTCAATTTTTCCTCCTTGCCTTTGCACTAAATATAGAAAAGCTCTGTAACAGAGAGAAAAAGGGGAGAATGGGGCTTGATTTGTTCCCGTTAAATGCCTCTTAGCATAATTCTCCACAATGAAATACCCTCTCAAAAATAAGGATTTTCACGATCCTCTTTTT
Source organism: uncultured Ruminococcus sp. (assembly GCA_902791425.1). Classification (GTDB taxonomy): domain Bacteria; phylum Bacillota; class Clostridia; order Monoglobales; family Monoglobaceae; genus UMGS1820. Next base: position 173 of record CADAVS010000140.1, on the reverse strand, counting down.
GTCGTACTCTTTTTTTGCCTCATTTTGAGGTTTTTTTCTTTCCGCAAATTGCAATAGCAAGTTGCAATAGTTTTCAAAAAGGTAACAAATCGAAGTAGAAGAGCGTTGGCTCACGGAAGGAGGGGCGAAGCCCCGAGTGGAGGGAGCCAACGGCGCGCCGCCGCAGGCGGTCA
>CADAVS010000139.1 GCA_902791425.1 uncultured Ruminococcus sp. | reverse complement strand
TAAAACAACTGACCCATAGCAGCAAGAACTGTCTTAACGGAAAAGCTTTCAATATTTGGAGTGATGTAATAAAGAACACCATCTATTGCCCCCGGCAACGTTATTGAATAAACCGCAATTACTATAGATAATATAATAAGTATTGGCATCATTATTTTACTTATCTTTTCGACACCGTTCTCAACACCCATTAAAACTACAACAGCAGTTACAGCAATAAATAACAAGAACCACGCAACAGGCTCTGCCGGCTGTGCGATAAAGGCTTCAAAATATCCCGATTCTGCAGCCATTGCTGAGCTGCCTGAACAAAACGCAAATAGATATTTAATAACCCAGCCACCGATTACAGAATAATAGGGCAGAATTATAATGGGGACAAAAGCCGCTAAATATCCGATGAACGCAAAACGCTTGTCCAGAGCTTTAAATGCACCGACTGCACTTAACCCTGATTTTCTGCCGATGGCAATTTCTGCTATCATAAGAGTAAAGCCAAAGCTGACTGCAAGGATTAAATATACAAGCAAAAAAATGCCACCACCATACTTAGCCGCAAGATATGGAAATCTCCATATATTTCCCAATCCGACAGCAGAGCCTGCCGCGGCAAGCACAAATCCTATTTTACCTGTAAAACTGTTTCTTTGCTTTTCCATAAATAACTCCTCTGTTAAATCTAATATTACATATGTTGTCAAATTTTGTTAAGTCACGGCATAAACCATTATACACTATATGTTGCAACAAAATCAATAACTTTTATACAATAATTTTAATTTATACTCAAATTACCAATCCGCCGCTTACATTCAATATGTGTCCTGTGATAAAACTTGCCTCGTCAGCAAGGAAATAAACAGCCTTTGCCACGTCTAAAACTGTGCCTATTCTGCATAGTGGAGTTTCGCTGCACAATTCCTCTATTGTGTTTTTATCCAAACCGCTGTTCATATCTGTGTCAATTACTCCCGGTGCAACACAGTTTACGCGAATACCGGAGGGTCCTACCTCCTTTGCGAGTGCCTTCGTCATTCCGATAAGCCCTGCCTTAGCCGCAGAATATGCAACCTCACAAGCCGCTCCCGTCAATCCCCACATAGATGAAATATTTATTATTGCCCCGCTCTTTCTTGAAATCATTTGCGGCAATACCGCACGAGTGCAGTAAAATGCACTGCTTAAATTTGTTGCAAGCATTTTATTCCATTCATCATCACTCATTGCATCAATCATATAAAAACCCGCAATTCCTGCGTTATTTATCAGTACATCAACTCTGCCGACTTCCTCAAACATTCTTTTTACCTCATCAGAATTTGATACATCCGCTTTAATCGCAATGCCGTGAGTCTCTTTTTCCAATTTTTTGGCTTCCGCCTCTGAGTTATTGTAATTTATAATTACTCTGTCACCCATTTTAGCAAAATATCTTGCCGTTTCGGCACCTATCCCTCTTGATGCACCTGTTATCAATACATTTCTCATATATAACACCATTCTTTTATATTAGTAAATTCTTCTCGGATTAAACGAGTGTCCGTGGCAAATAGCAATGGCAACAGCATCAGCTGTATCATCAGGCTTCGGCACCTCTCCTAATCCAAGCAGCAGCTTAACCATCTGCTGAACCTGATTTTTATCTGCCCTGCCATAACCGGCAACTGCTTGTTTAACCTGGAGCGGAGTGTACTCGTGTATCTCAATACCGTTATTCATAGCCGCAAGCAACAGAACTCCTCTTGCTTGAGCGACATTAATTGCTGTCTTTTGGTTACTGTTAAAAAATAGTTCTTCTATTGCCATAAAATCAGGCTCTGTTCTCTCTATAACTTTGCAGGCGTCATCATATATTGATTTAAGCCTATCAAACATATTTTCGTTTGCCTCGGTTGTTATTGCTCCGTATTCGACAACCTTGAATTTATTTCCGTCATAATCCAAAACGCCGAAACCCACTATGGCATATCCCGGGTCGATTCCAAGTATTCTCATAAAAAAACCTCTATTTCGACTGCTAAATTTTATAACATTTTTATTAATATTGCTATTGTCAACACCAATCACATTATGTTATAATAATATCGATTATTAATTATAACATAAATTGGAGGAATTTACAATGGCTAAAGAAAAAGTTGTTCTCGCTTATTCAGGAGGACTTGATACTTCTATCATTATTTCCTGGCTGATCGAAAACTACGGCTACGATGTTGTTTGCGTATGCGGTGACGTAGGACAGGGTAAGGAAACCGATGGTCTTGAAGAACGTGCTAAAAAAAGCGGTGCTATAAAATGCTACATAGAGGACCTTCGTGATGAATATGTAGAAGATTATATATTCCCTACACTTAAGGCAGGTGCTGTATATGAGGGCAAATATCTCCTCGGTACATCACACGCACGTCCGATAATCGCAAAGAGATTGGTTGAAATCGCTGAAAAAGAAGGTGCTGTTGCCATCTGTCACGGTGCTACCGGTAAGGGTAACGACCAGGTTCGTTTCGAGCTTACAATTAAGGCACTTGCTCCGCATCTTAAGATTATTGCTCCTTGGAGAATTTGGGACATTAAATCACGTGAAGATGCTGTTGACTACGCAGAGGCACACGGCATAGAAATTCCTGTAACAAAAAAGGATTTATATTCAAGAGACAGAAACATTTGGCACATCAGCCACGAAGGAATGGATCTTGAAGACCCTGCTAACGAGCCTCAGCTTGATAATCTCTTAAAACTCAGCGTATCTCCTGAAAAAGCTCCTGATGAGCCCACATATATCACAATCGGTTTTGAAAAGGGTGTTCCTGTTTCAATCGACGGTGAAAAGATGGCTCCTCGTCCTTTGGTTGAGAAGCTTAACGAATTAGGCGGCAAAAACGGAATAGGTATTGCTGATATCGTTGAGGATCGCCTTGTAGGTATGAAGTCAAGAGGCGTATACGAAACACCGGGTGGTACAATCTTATATACCGCTATCAACGAGCTTGAATACCTCTGCTTAGACCGCGATACACAGGCATTTAAGCGTCAGGCTGCAGTTAAGTTCAGTGAATTGGTATATGATGGTAAGTGGTTTACACCTTTACGTGAGGCACTCTCTGCAATGGTTGACTCTATGGATGAAACCGTTACAGGCGAAGTTCGTCTTAAGCTTTACAAGGGCAGTGTAACACCTGCAGGTGCTAAATCACCATACTCACTTTATAACGAAGATATCGCAAGCTTCGGTGACAGTCACGAATTATACAGCCACAAGGATGCAGAAGGATTTATTAATCTCTTTGGTCTTCCGCTCAAGGTTCGTGCTCTTATGAATAAGAAAAACGAGGAAGAAAAATAATATATAATATAATAGGGAGCATCAGTGAATTTTCCGATGCTCCCTATTATTTATGGTAGCTCTATGATTCCCTACGATATTCCTTTTACTTTCTCGCACCCCTTTCTATTCCTCTCTGCATATAAAACAAATGTTTTGCGTCATACATACGTTTTTCTGCAGAATTT
>CADAVS010000138.1 GCA_902791425.1 uncultured Ruminococcus sp. | reverse complement strand
AATATTTTTTTCAACTAGCAAAAAAATTTTTTCAGGGTTTTTTATAAGATTGTGTAAAAATTTTTTAATATTTTTTGGATATACTCTGGTAATCTGACCATGCTGATGATAATATTTTTACGGTGAGCAGTTTAGTGAACAGAAAAATCCAAGGGATAATTTAAAATTTAGCAAGCCAGATTTACATAAGTTTACAATTAATAAAGAAATAATCGAAAGGAAGTAATATGTCTCAACTTTCATCAAAAAAAAGAAGAATTATTGTGTCCTTGTTATCATTTTCAATGATAGCTCAGCAATCACTTTTGCCGGTGTTTGCCAGTACAATATCCGGGGCCGGCAGTGTCACCGGGGATAGTGTAATTCATAATACAGACGGTACAAACATATTTAATATTGCTCCGCAAGCATATAATCAGGATACAGGTTTTCGCAGATATGAAAACTTTAACCTTTCTGAAGGAGATATTGCTAATTTAGTAATGAAATGGCATGGAGTTAAAAATGGACAAATTGAGACAAAAGATTAACAAAATTTTGTAAATCTTGTTCGTAACAGAATAAATATTAATGGTGTTATTAATTCCATGAAAGATGGTAAATTCAGTGACGGTAATGTTGTGTTTGTTTCTCCGAACGGAATGGTTGTAGGTAAGAGCGGCTTAATTAATGTTGGTTCGTTGTCTGTTGTAACCCCTATTTTATCGGATTATGATAAATTTGTCGGACAAACTGATGTTTATGCCCCAATACTAGCACATCCGGAATCAAACGAATATGCAACATTGTTCAATAGTATGGGCGGAGAAAATGTTACTGTTAACGGGAAAGTTTTGGCTCGTAACATGGTAAATATTGATGCCGGTGATGTTGATTTATCTGGCGGGAAAATTGTTACAGGCGTTAAGAGTAACGAAATATTCTCTCCAGATGGAAGTTATCTTGTTCAACCTGATGATACAGGTGCCGGAGTTAATGCATTTGGGCTGCCTAACAGAGTTTTTTGGAATCAAAATTTTGGAACCGCAGGATCTATTTCCAATGCTCAAACAGTATTTAATGCTTTAGTAAATACGCATGTTTCTGATGCTGCAGCGTTAAGAAATAAAGACGGGCTTGTATCTATCACTTCGTACTCAGAAAGAGGTGGAATAAAGGGTGATGATACTATAATAAAGAACTTTGCCGAAACTTCGAATATAAACCTTAATAATAAGGGTAATCAGGGTATTTATTACAAAGGTGATATTCAAAACAATAAAGGTAATATCAATATTTCTAATTCAAACAATGATTTGGCTATTGCATATGCATCTATATACAATGTCCTTGGGGATATTAACATTAAAAATACTGATAAGAAGGTTGATATTACTTCATCAAAAATTATTAATGAAGGTAATATAAATATAGAAGCACAAAAAGGTGTAAAGATATTAAATACGGATGTCTATAATAAAAATGGAAATTTAACAATAAATAATAACAGTGCAGCTATTGATATTCTAAGTTCAAATCTTTTAAACGAAAAAGGAAATACATATATATATAACAATGCTTCAAACAGTGCTGCTGTGGGAGGAATAAATATTACCGGCAATGTCATTAATACAAAAGGTGACATGAAAATTGTTAATAGCAATACAAAAGCCAGTGGTATTGATATTTCGGGGCAAGTAATCAATTCCGGCGGATTAATGGAAATGACAAATATGGGGCGTGCCGGAATAAATATAAGTGGTCTTGTAAAAAATACTGATGGTATTACAAATATAACAAATACAGAAAGCGCAAGAAATGGGATAATGTTGGCGCCTACAGGCCGAATTGAGCAAACGGGCAGTGTCTTGAATATCACAAATGACGGCGTTCATGGCATTAATATTAAAGGAAATATATACGGTGATAACAAGGCTAATGTAAATATAACCGGCAATAATTCAAACATATATGTTGGGGATGCTACGACCGATAAAAACATTGAAACAAACGGCAATGTTAGTATAACAGTTTTAAATGGAGACTTACTCAATAATGGTGTTAAAAAGACTCATATAGTAACTACTGATGGCGGTAAATTAACAATGAATGCCATTAATGGTTCTATAGGAAAAGAAGTCGGACCTTGTGCAGATGGAATTTGTACCGGCATCGGAACTCAGGCAAGAGATTTAACAAAATCGATAAATGTAAGTATTGATGGTGATATTACAGCTACCAGTTCTAATGCTACAGAAGGTGCAGGTAATTTGAAGCCAAACGGGTATGACGTTATTAATATAGCAAGCTTGAATAAAGATATGACTGTTAATAGAATTGATGCTCAAGGCAGAGTAATCCTATTGGCAGATACGTTTGATGCTACAAAACCCGGAGACGGTAGAGGTGGCGAAATTCCATACGGAGTAAAGGCCTCATCTGAAACTCCAAGCGATATAGCACATATTACCGGTGCCGGAATTTCAATAATTGCTAATGGCAATATTGGTGATGCTGATAATCCTTTAACATTCAATCAAACAGCCGGACAATTCAATCAAAATTATGTGGAAGATGGCTTTGTTCTTCAAAATGGGGATTACCCAGGTTCTGTTGCTCCTGAAATTTATAATTATACCCCGGATGCAAAATTCGGAATTGATATGCTATCAAATAAAGGAGATATAAATATTGTTCAAAAAGATTCAAAGGGCAATGTTCAAAATGATGCTAATGTGTGTGCGTTGATTGCTCGAGACGGTTCTATCAATGCAGAATTTTCGGGCAATACCTATATAAAAGATATTACAGCCTCTGATGAAATCAATGTCGTAACTCGCGGCAAATATATGGTTATTGATAATCTTGGCTCAACTCCTACGTACGAGCCTACCGGAGATTATTATGGGGACTATGATAATGTAATAAGCCCTAAAAAGGCTACTGTAAAGGCTTTAGACTTAGCACCCGTTGGAGGAACTAACAATGATCCCCATTCAACGGTTGTTATAAAAAATGGAAGACTGAATGGTAACGGACAAGGCAGACCCGGTGAGCAAGATTTATACATAGTTGCTGACCACGCTTATGCCGGTGGTTATGAGTTTATTATGGATCCACACTCAGATGATCCTGATGGCAAAGTTACGTATCACACACATAATGGTACTAATCCTCTTATAAATGCGGACCCTGAAGGTCCTACTCCTTCGATTAGGGTAACGTCTGTCAGACCGAGTGATGTCGAAGATTTACAAGAAGGCCCTGACCCGCAAAGGCGTATTTATTATTCCGGTCATGGTAGTGTGCAGGAAGATGATCCTAACTATGACGGAGATGAAGAAGATCAAAATATAGTTGTTCCTGAATCAGATGATGATAATGACACAGATACTGATACGGATACTGATACAGACATAGATTTGGATACTGACACTGACACGGATACAGATACTGACACAGACACAGACACAGATACCGACACAGACACGGATACCGACACAGACACAGATACCGACACAGACACGGATACCGACACAGACACGGATACCGACACAGACACGGATACAGATACAGATACAGATACAGATAC
>CADAVS010000137.1 GCA_902791425.1 uncultured Ruminococcus sp. | reverse complement strand
TTCTTCAATTTCCGCATCATCGCCAAAGGAACGCATACCGGGGAAAATTCCTTCCTCCGCACCTATTAAAAATACGTTGGGAAACTCCAAACCCTTAGCGCTGTGCAGGGTCATTAATGTAACTGTGTCCTGTGCCTCATCATAATTATCAATATCAGAGATTAATGTTATATTCTCTAATAATTCCCCAAGAGAGAGGGAGGCATCATTCTTCACACTCTCCTGAACCATAGAAATAAACTCCTCAAGGTTTTCGAGTCGTGTTTCGTTTTCAACTGTTTTCTGTGACTTCAATTCCGCAATCATTCCTGTGCGTTCCATAACGGTCTTTGCAAAGAGTTCAAGTCCCATTCCCTCGTCAAGCTCTTGTCTGAGTGAGGATATCATATTTGCAAATCCTATTAAGTTTGCCGCCGCCTTGGCAGAAAAATCATATCCTGTATCGGCTGATTTACAAACATCAAACATACTTATATTTTCAGCCGCCGCAATGGCAGACAGCTTATCAACAGTAGTTGCACCGATACCTCTTTTGGGCTCGTTGATTATTCTTTGCAATGCGACATTATCGCCGTGATTTTCTATCAATCTCAAATATGAAGTTATATCTTTGATTTCTTTTCTGTCATAGAACCTCAAACCGCCGAGCACTCTGTACGGTATGGCAGAACGCAACAGCATATCCTCGACTATACGCGACATTGCGTTCATCCTGTAAAGTATTACAGTATCCGAAAAACTGCCGCCAAGCTCTGTGATTTTCTCCGCAATATACTGTGCCTCGGAATGCTCATTCATAGCGGTAAAAACTTGAATTTTATCGCCTGAGCCGTTGGAGGTCCAAAGATTTTTGCCCTTTCTGCCTGTGTTGTTAGATATTACATTGTTTGCCGCATCTAATATATTTTGGGTTGAACGATAATTTTCTTCAAGCTTTATGGTCAGACACTTTTTAAAGTCTTTCTCAAACTCTAATATATTGCGAATGTCAGCACCTCTGAACTTGTATATACTTTGGTCATCATCACCCACAACACATAAATTTTCGTACTTTGAGGCAAGCGACCTAACCAATTTATATTGGGCGTGGTTGGTGTCCTGATACTCGTCAACCAATATGTACCTGAACTTTTCCTGATAGTATTCCAAAACCTCAGGATACTCCTCAAAAAGCTGAACAGTTTTTACGATTAAATCATCAAAGTCAAGTGCATTATTCAGCTTTAAGTTTCTCTGATATAAGGTGTATATCTCAGCAACCTTTGAATAGAAAAAATCTTTTCTGTATGTTTTTTCAAATTCAACAGGGTCAATTAATGCATCTTTTGCATTGCTGATTATGGATAAAACCGCACGGGGAGCATATTTTTTATCGTCTAACTCAAGCTCCTTTAAGCAGTTTTTTATAACTGTTTGCTGGTCTGCCGTGTCAAACACGGTAAAGTTCTTCTCATATCCCAGCTTATCTATGTCACGTCTGAGTATTCTTACACAGCTCGAATGAAAGGTGCCTGCGTTTATTTGAGTTCCGCTCTCTCCAAGCTTTGCTTCCAAACGTGATTTTAATTCCCCTGCCGCTTTGTTTGTAAATGTAATGGCAAGAATTTGCCAGGGATTTACCGGATTTTCGGACAGAGCCTCCTCCAAATGCGGTGGCAATTCGTCAAGCTCGCCGTCAGCATACCAGCCAAGTATTTCTGTATCCTGTTCACTTATTTCGCTCGGTACATTCTCGCTGTTATATGCAGAGCCGTATTTGATAAGATTTTCTATCCTGTTTACTATAACGGTCGTCTTTCCCGAACCTGCACCTGCAAGCACAAGCAAAGGTCCGTCTGTGTGAAAGACAGCCTCTTGTTGTTTGCTATTCAAATGATTATATCTTCTTTTAAGAATTTTTCTTCTATATTCTGTAAAATTCCCCATTTTATCACCTTCCTTCTCAATAATGGCATTTAGTTATTGAGGTTAAATTTATTCCGAAAATCAAAATCACCCCATTATCTGACAGATAATGGGTGTTTTGAACATAGCTATATTATGGTTGCTCCGCCAAGAACAATATCTCCGTCATACAATACAACAGCTTGTCCCGGAGTTATCGCTCTTTGAGGTTCATCAAAAACAATTTTTACTCTTCCGTTTTCCATAGACACCATACCCTCAGCAGGCTTTGCACTGTACCTCACCTTAGCCGCCGCACGTATGGGCTTTTCAAGAATGTCAAAAGGAATAAAGTTCGGCTTTATGGCATACAAGGTATCGGAAAATTCCTTGCCTTGCTCGCCAAGCACAACTTCGTTTTTTTCAGCGTCTATCTTAACAACAAACATAGGCTTGCCAAAGGCAATTCCAAGACCTTTTCTCTGTCCGATTGTATAGTTGACAATCCCCTTATGTCTGCCGAGAATATTTCCTTCTAAATCCACAAAATTTCCCTCTCCCGGGAGTTCGCCAATTCTGCGTTGTATAAACGAAACATAGTCGTTGTCAGGCACAAAACATATTTCTTGACTGTCAGGCTTTCTCGCCGTAACAAGATTATGCTTCTCTGCGTACTCACGCACAGCCTCTTTATTTTTAAATTCCCCCAAAGGAAGAAGAAGTCGGGAAAGCTGTTTCTGACTTAAATTATATAGGGCATAGGTCTGGTCTTTTGCCTCAGCACTTGCACATTTTAAAATGTATCTGTGTATATTTTCGTCATATTCAACCCTTGCGTAATGTCCTGTGGCTATATATTCGGCTTCTAATATTTCAGCCTTTTTTGCCATTGCGTCAAATTTTAAAAATTTATTGCAGGCTATACAAGGATTGGGCGTTCTGCCGTTGATATACTCATCTACAAAGTAGTCAATTACAAATTCTGAAAACTCCTTGCGAAAGTCCAAGACATAGTAATCTATACCAAGCTTGTCAGCAACTCTGCGTGCATCCTCAACAGCAGACAGAGAGCAACAAGTGCTCTCTGCTATATTGCCGTTAATATTTTCGCCGTCCCACAGACGCATTGTAACGCCTATGACATCATAGCCTTGTTCTTTTAAAACAGACGCCGCAACGCTGCTGTCCACTCCGCCTGACATACCAATTGCAACACGGCTTGCCATTTGCACACACCTCCGAACAAGTAATGGTTTATGTTAAAAAACTATTACCTTTTATTGTGTTCTTCGCTGTGAGGACAGCCGCAACACTCACCGTTGCAAGCCTTTATCTCGGAGGCGTCTAAGCCACGGCTTTCGTAGTAATTTGCGATAGCCGCGTGGACAGCCTCTTCTGCGAGGTTAGAGCAATGCATCTTAATCGGCGGTAAGCCGTCAAGAGCCTCAGCAACAGCCTGATTTGTAAGGGCTAAGGCTTCGTCAACGGTCTTGCCCTTAACAAGCTCTGTTGCCATACTGCTTGTAGCAATAGCCGCACCGCAACCGAAGGTCTTGAACTTTACATCTTCGATTACCTGTGTGTCATCGTTTATCTTCATATATATCTTCATTATATCCCCGCATTGAGGATTTCCTACCTGACCTACTGCGTTTGCATCTTCAATCTCACCGACGTTTCTCGGATTGCTGAAGTGGTCCATAACTTTTTCACTATACATATCCATTCTCCATTCCGCCTGTTTGGCACATAAATTTCTTGTAAAAAAGCTTTACGAATTCTT
>CADAVS010000136.1 GCA_902791425.1 uncultured Ruminococcus sp. | reverse complement strand
GGAGCAAGCGGGCTTTAAGCCCTATAAAGACTTTATGATAGCCCTGGACCCTGCAAGCACAGAAATGTACGAGGAGGCAAAAAAACTCGGCAAGGAGGGGGATTATTGCTTTTGGAAGACGGGAAATATTTTTAAGCAGGAACAGATGATAGAGTATTGGCAGGACTTGGTGTCAAAGTATCCGATAATATCAATCGAGGACGCAATGGCAGAGGAGGATTGGGAAGGCTGGAAGAAATTAACTAAAGCTATCGGCAACAAGGTTCAGCTTGTGGGTGATGATTTGTTTGTGACAAATGTAAATCGTTTGAACAAGGGTGTGAAATCAGGAGCGGCAAATTCTATATTGATAAAGGTAAATCAGATAGGAACGCTGACTGAAACTCTGTGTGCTATCGAAAGTGCTGAGAGAGCAGGCTATACTGCAATTGTTTCACATCGTTCGGGAGAGACGGAGGATACGACCATAGCAGATTTGGCAGTTGCAATGAATTCGGGACAAATAAAAACGGGAGCACCGTCACGCACCGACAGAGTTGCAAAATACAACAGACTTCTTCGGATTGAAGAAGAATTGGGTGTCGTTTCGGATTTCCCGTCTATGTCTGCTTTTTATAATATAAATAAGAATTAACGCTCTTTGCCGATAAAGAACAAGGCTAATGTACCCGGACCGGAGTGAGCACCGATAACAGGACCTATGTCTGTGATAAGCTTGGTGCTTACTCCGTATGATTTTTCAACCATAGAAGCAAGCTTTTCTGCATCAGAGATACAATCCCCGTGGGAAATGAATACTGTACCGCCGTTTGGATTTTCGGCAAGTTCGCCGTATTTATCAACAATTGCCTTTAAAGAGGCGTTGCGTCCGCGTGCCTTTGACATATTTATAAGGTGACCTTCGTTGTCCATATGCATAACAGGCTTGATGCCGAGAACGCCGCCTACCAGAGCAACGGTAGGGCTTACTCTGCCGCCGCGTTTAAGGTATACCAAATCGTCTACGGTAAACCAATGACAGTTTTTAGGTACAAGCTCTTTGATATAAGCTGCTGTTTCGTCTATGCTTGCACCTTTGTCACGTTTTTCTTTAGCGAGGTATATAAGCAAACCCAATCCCCCTGAGGCAGAGAGTGAGTCGATTGATATTATCTTGCGTTCGGGAAACTCGATGCGGAGCTCTTGAGCGGCTGCGTATGCACAGCTGTATGTAACGCTCAGTCCCGAAGAAAAGCCAATGTATAATACGTCATTGCCTTTTTGTAATTCTTCCGCAAATGCCTCCTTGAAGGTATCTGAATTTATGCCCGAAGTTTTTGCAATGTGTCCGTCACGCATTTTTTGGTAAAAATCCTTGTTTGACAAATCGTAGTTGCCGTAGGTTTTATCCTCGTCTTCAAACATAAAAGAAAGACAGCAATATTTTATATTCCATTGATTCAAAATTTCTTGTGACAGGTCGCAACCCGAATCGGTAAAAATAGTAAAATTATTCATTTCGGATAATCCTTTCTTTTTATACTTCCATAATTATCGGCAAAATCATAGGTCTGCGTTTTGTCTTTGAGTATAAATATCCACCGACATCGTTTTTAATTCTTGTTTTAAGCGTTGTCCAATTAACTGTGGAGCCGCCTGTGCAGTCGTCTATTACATCAGCCGAAATCGTGCGTATTGACTCCATTAAGTCCTCTGATTCTCTGACGTATACAAAGCCTCTTGAAATTACATCAGGACCTGATACACATTCGCCTACGGATTTATCAATTGTCAAAACAATGATTATAATTCCGTCTTCGGCAAGGTGTTTTCTGTCACGCAAAACAATGTTGCCTACGTCACCGACACCAAGACCGTCAACCAATACCTTGCCTGAGGGAACAGTACCCACAAATTTTGCACCGCTTTGTGAAAGCTCCATTACCTTGCCTATATCAGAGATAAAAACATTTTTGGACTCCATACCTGTCTGAAGTGCAAGCTCCTTATGTCTGCACAAGTGTCTGTACTCACCGTGAACAGGTATAAAATATTTAGGCTTGGCAAGGGCGAGCATAATTCTCTGTTCCTGCTGGCAAGCGTGACCTGATACGTGAACATTGTCCTGTCTTTCGTGGACAACCTCAGCACCGTGCTTTAAAAGCTCGTTTACAACATTTGCAACTGTTTTTTCGTTGCCCGGTATGGGACTTGCCGAAATTATTATTAAATCGGTAGGCTCAATATTGATTTTCTTGTGAATGGAAAACGCCATACGTGTGAGGGCGGACATAGATTCGCCCTGACTTCCCGTTGTGACAATAACAAGCTTATCCTTAGGATATCTACTGATTTCATCAATGTCAATCAATGTGTTTTTGGGAATGTTCATATAGCCTAATTCAATAGCTGCATTTAGAACATTTACCATACTTCTGCCTGATACCGCAACCTTTCTGCCGTGCGTGTACGCAGAGTTTATAATCTGTTGTACTCTATGTACATTTGAGGCAAAAGTCGCGATTATTATTCTCTTGTCGGCACCCTTGTCAAAAAGTTCATCAAAGGTATGACCGATTGAACGCTCACTCATTGTAAAGCCGGGTCTGTCGGCATTTGTACTGTCGGACATCAATGCAAGTATGCCCTTGTTGCCCAACTCACCTATTCTGGCAAGGTCAATCATATCGCCGTCAATAGGTGTGGGGTCGATTTTAAAGTCACCTGTATGCAAAATTATGCCTGCAGGTGTGTGCAGAGCAATGGCAACAGAGTCGGCAATAGAATGGTTTGTGTGGATAAATTCCACCTTAAAGCATCCAAGCTTAACTGTGTCGCCTGCTTCGATGTTCACGAGTTTTGTTTCCCTCAATATTCCGTGCTCTGAGAGCTTGTTCTTAAGTATGCCGAGGGTTAGTCTTGTTCCGTAAACAGGAACGTTTATCTCCTTTAAGACATAAGGTATTGCACCTATATGGTCCTCGTGTCCGTGCGTCAATACTATAGCCTTGATTTTGTCCGCTATTTTATGAAGATAGGTTATATCGGGAATAACGCTGTCTATTCCGGGCATATCGTCGTCGGGAAACGCCATACCGCAATCTAAAATTATTGCATCACTTCCGCATTCAAAGACGTTCATATTTTTTCCGATTTCATTCAGACCGCCGAGGGGAATCCATCTTATTTTACTGTTGTTATTATTGTTATTGTTTTTTCTCAATTTATATCCTCCGTTTTAATATTTTTCGTTCATTTTATATTATTATAAAATTTTTAAATCAAATTATTCGTACACCAAAATAATGGGAGAAACATAGTGTAACTCCTGTTATCTGTATTAAACTCGTCCGCACAAATCACATACAAATACTTTAAAATATTTATTCATTAGTAATAAAGAATAAATTAACCGAACAAAATCAAGTATTTTCATTATACACTATTTATTCAGGTTTTGCAAGCTTTTTTATTTGATTTGCAAAAATATTGCACATTTCTTCGGCGGCTTCCATATTTGTACCCTCTGTGATAATCTTTATGGAGTGTCTGTATTTTTCGGGAATGACAAGTACCCAACCGTTGCTCTTATAGATTTTGATGCCGTCTGTTGTATCTATTTTGTTCTTTTGGTACTTGTCGTGAAGCTGTTTAATTATATCGGCTTTTCTGGTGTTGGAGCATTCTATCTCAAGCTCTGCGTG
>CADAVS010000135.1 GCA_902791425.1 uncultured Ruminococcus sp. | reverse complement strand
ACATTGGATTAACAATTTACCTCGTAAAATCTTTAATTATCACTGCTCTGATTTTCTTTTTCAAAATGTCCTATTTGATATTGCAATTTAGAATTTTTTTGTAAAAACACATAATATAAAATATGTACTTGAAATTTTCTAAATTTTATGATAATATTATATCTGTAATCTGTGCCTGTAGCTCAGCTGGATAGAGTGTCAGACTCCGACTCTGAAGGTCGTGCGTTCGAATCGCATCAGGCATACCAAAGGAAAGGGCGTGTTTCAATAAGTGAATTTTCACTGAATTGAGGCATCGCCCTCTTTTTCCGCCCAAAATGTGGATAACTTTTAAATTTTTTGAATTATGGGTACACAAAACGAAGCTCGTCATTTTACGAACTTTTCAATTTTGCTTTTTTCTTTTTAAGCCGATTTTATCTCATGCAAAAATTGCTCCTGACGGTTGGCTATCGTATTATTGTGCAGTTTTTGAATATTGTATGCTAAACAAATTAATTTAATTTCTTTTTTAACATTGGCTATTCCGCTCTTTCCGTAAACTCCATAATCTCATTCTGTTAAACTGCTGCAAATATAAAATGCAGAACTACCAATGCTTGTGACAGGATAGCCACCAAGTGTAGACGGTATTTCAATTGCTCCATTTGCAGAAATATTGCATTTGGTAATAGTTACATTGCCATTTGAAACAGAATATGTATATATTCCTTCCGTCTCCGCTAATGCATTTATGGTGTCAAAGGCAAATATGGTTAAAAATACCATAAAAACTGGTGATAAAATTTTCTTTTTCATTTTGCTTTTCCTCCTATGACTATTGTCAAAAGGTACACCTTTTGATAGTAGATTTTTTATGTTAAAATATTGGATTTCTCCTGTTTTTCCGAGAATATTATACCAAAAAACACCCCAAATGTTAACATAAAGGGGTAATATTAAATTTTAACAACATTTTTCAAAAGGTGTATTTTTTGGTAAATTAGGTATGCTTACTCAAAAGGTGCATTGCCAAAGGAGTTTGATAATTTATGAATGATAGTACATCGGATTTAAAGCAGCATTGATGCTGCTTTACCGGACACCGCCCCGAAAAGCTCGGTATTTCCGAAACAAGAGCAAAGGTGCTGCTAAAATCAGCCATACAACAAGCCATATCCGATGGATATGTTATATTTATTTCGGGGATGGCTCGTGGAATAGATTTGTGGGCAGCAGAAATTGTTATTGAAGAACGAGACAAAAATAGTAATATTCATCTCGTCTGTGCTTCACCGTTCAGCGGATATGAAAAAAGATGGTCAGAGCACGATAAAACTACCTACCATTCAATTATGGAACAAGCTGATTTGGTGAAATATATTTCACAACACTATTACAAGGCTTGCTTTCAAGTAAGGAACGAATGGATGGTTGACCGTGTTTCAAGAGTTATAGCCGCATACAATGGTACAAAAGGAGGGACAAAAAATACAATAGGATACGCAAACAGAAAAGAAATATTTGTTGAAAATATATTAGATTAAAAAATAATACAGTATTTAAGGGGTATATCGTTTTTTGCGGTACGCCCTTATATTATACGAAATAATAGGTGTTTGTTTTTGAGAATAGTATAAAACAACTATCTTTTTCAATAGGGCATTTGGTTTTTTCAGTACAGCCAATGAATATCAGAACTTTGTTCACTTGGTTGTTTAAATATTATATTTAAGATATTTACAATTACATATTATCAAATTTGTATAATTTATATGAAAACTCGAATATTATATTGAAAAATAGTATAAATGGTGGTACAATAAAATAAATTGGGTTGCCACAAACCCGGATAGGAATGAATTATCGGCAACAGAAAAGTTTTATTATTAAACAGGAAGGGATTAATAAATTATGAGAAGGAAAACACCTATCATTACAATAGCTTCATTCATAATGGCTTCTTTCATTGCTCAGCAGGTATGTGCGTCAGGCATAAGCTATTTGCCGGATGTTACGGCAGAAATGTCAGAGACTTCTTATTGGACTGAAAACGATGTTCTTCTGATGACATACAAGGAGATTGAAGAACTCAATGCTCTGACCATATCATCAAAGGGTACAAATATGTACGATTTAAAAAATCAACCTGAAACGACAGATGGTATAGCTCTTAATGAGAGAATTAAGAATTCCTCTCTTGCCGATGCGTCATACTACCTCGGTTGGACGTATCCCGGAAATGAAAAGCTTGCAGAGCAGGCAGACTATGATATTTTGATAGAAAATACGCAGAATCCGAATCCATTACAGGAACAGCCTGTAAAATATGCGGTGGCGGTTCGCAGAACGGAGCTTCGAGCGTTTCCGTCGTATATACCTATATGGGATGATCCGACTGACAAGGAATGTGATTATCAATATCTAACAAGTATTCGTGTGAATGAGCCTCTTGTAATTACTTCTGTGTCCTCCGACGGAAATTATTATCTCGCAAAAAGCATATCCTGTTCAGGCTGGGTTGCCGCCGCAGATGTTGCCTTATGTGCCGATAAAGACGAATGGCTGTCTGCGTGGGATTTTCCATCTGAGAAAACTCTTGTTGTTTACGGTGACAAGGTCTATACCGAAATGTCATTAAGTGGTGCACAGACATCAAATTTGTTACTTACAATGGGTACGGCACTTGAACTTGCAGATATTGAAAATCCCAATATATTGATTGATAACCGTGCCGCATATCAGAATTATGCAGTATGGGTTCCTATTCGGAATGAAGATGGCAGCTATGCAAAAAAACTGACGCTTATTCCCGAGCACGCAGATGTTTCAGCAGGGTATTTGCCGCTGACAGAAAAGAATATTGCAAAGGTGGCATTTGGTGCTCTTGGCAACACCTATGGCTGGGGCGGAGCACTGCTCTCTGACGACTGCTCGGGATACATACGAAACGTTTACAAGTGCTTTGGCTTGGAGCTGGCCCGTAATACCACATGGCAGTCTGCAATGCCGATGGCAAATGTTAATATGACCGATATGTGCCGTGAGGAACGACTGATGGTTCTTGATGCACTGCCCTTTGGGTCTATTCTGTTTTTCAACGGGCACGAGATGCTTTATCTTGGGAAAGAGAACGGGAAATATTATGTTATCAGTGCTACGGGCAATATTCTTGAACCGAAAGAAGGTTTAAATCGCCAGCGTATCCGCAGTACAATTATCAACACACTTGATACTAAAAGGGCGAATGGTGTTACATGGCTTGATTCGTTGACTGTTGTCAACGTACCCTATTGGAGTTTAACATCTGATAATGCTGACAGTATTCCAAAGCAAGCATGGTATCATGACGCAGTTGCATTTTGCATGAAAAATAATATTATGCAGGGATATCAAGACAATATGTTTCATCCCGATGAAGAAATTACCCGTTGTCAGTTGGTAAAGATTTTGTGGAATCTGGAGGGTAAGCCCACTGCCGGCGAAACAGTAACATTTATTGATGTGGCAGATGATGCCTGGTATGCTGACGCTGTCATGTGGGCGATGACTGAAAACCTTATTTTTGGAGAAAGCAATAAAACATTTTTGCCGGATGATACTATAACACGCGAACAGCTTGCGGCAGTGTTGCACCGTTATGCGCAGTATAAGGAATATGACACGACTATAGGTGAAAACACTAATATTCTTTCTTATGATGATGCTTATGACATT
>CADAVS010000134.1:1382-5107 GCA_902791425.1 uncultured Ruminococcus sp. | reverse complement strand
AGACTACATAAAGAACTACCTCAAGATAATGCAAACAAAATTCTTAGGCTGTATTCACGTTGCATATGATATAGAAACGGGACTTGAAAAATGCAAAACGATTAAAATGATATTACAGCCGATTGTTGAAAACTGCATTAAGCACGGATTGACAGGCAATGAAAATGAGTATATTCTTATAAAAGTGTGCCGTCCCGATGATGATATTGAAATAAAGATAATCGACAACGGAAAAGGAATAAGTCCTGACAAGCTTGCCGAAATAATGAACTTTGATAAGCAAAACTCCAAGCACCTCGGACTTGCAAATGTAAACAAACGAATTAAACTCACCTTTGGTGAAAAATATGGCTTGAACATTCTGAGTGTTCCGGGCATTCAGACCGCAGTTGTTATTAAAATTCCGTTTATACAGGAATAACCCGGAAAAAACGAGGGGGAATTATATATGTATCAAGTGTTAATTGTAGATGATGAATACTTGGCACGCAACAAGCTGGAATGCATATTAAAATGGGAAGATTACGGCTTTTTCATTTCAAACTCTGTGGAAAACGGCGAAGAAGCTATTGAATATATTAAGAATAATCCCGTTGATGTGATTTTTACAGATGTTTGTATGCCGTCTGTAAACGGTGTTGAGCTTACAAAGTATGTTAAAGAACACCACCCCGATACAAAGGTGGTAATTATGAGCAGCTACAGTGATTTTTCTTACGTTCGGGAATGCTTTACGGCTGACGCAGTAGACTACATTTTAAAGCACAGTATAAGCGAAGCATCCATAGCCGCACTTTTAAAAAAGCTCAAGGAAAACTACCTTCCGAATGTTGAAGTTCAAAATCGCCAATCATTTGAGAACTATCAAAAGTCACAGCAATACCGCGAGCAAATGATTAAACTGCTCTGCGGCACAGCCGAAAGCAAAGTCATTCCGGGAGCTCTTGTTGCCGCCGCAAAGATAAATAATTACACTATTTTAAAGCAAATGCACACACAAGACGAGCTGGAGGTCTACTATCAAAATATAACAAATACCATTGCAAAAATATTAAAGGATATTCCTGAGGTAATAATTTTCCAAAATGACAGCGACTGTTTTATCATTTTTATTCCCTTTGGTGATGAGTCTGAAATCACAATAATGAAGGAATTACGCGGATATATCCAAAAAATAAGCTACGCTGTAAAAAAATTCTTCGATTTAAAGCTGTTGTGGGGCTTCAGTCGTTTGTCATCGGCAGATTATTCCATTTCGGACTGCTACAACGAGGCTATAAATATGCTTGAACATACCGCAATAAAAGGGAAAAAAGAAAGTGAAATGGAGTTTGAATTTACATCACTTTCAATAAAGAACGAAAAAAATCTTCTCAACGCCATACAAACTATGAATTACAGCAGCATAGACCGTGTTCTCATAGATATTTTTGAAGATTTACCCATAAATCAACTTGCCGTAAACATCATCGTGGGAGAATTGATTGCCATTGCCAACAAAATATGCAATGAACTGAATATAAATATAGACTCGATAAACGAAAACCTGAGCAAATTAAGCTCAATGGCAAAAGACAATTACTCAAAAGATGAGTTTTTCGAATGGAATAAAAAGCTTTTTCACTGCATTGTAGACACATATACCTCTCAGGAAAAAGGTGCTCACAAACAACAGTATTCCCACCTCGTACGTGACTACATAAGTAAAAACTACAACGAAAATATCAGTCTGCGACAAATTGCCTCAAACATAGGAATAACAGAATCATACCTTAGCACCGTTTTTAAGGACGAAACAGGCGAGACCATTTCCACATATCTTACAAAATTCCGCATCGAAAAGGCAAAGGAGCTTTTAAAAGATAATGTGGATATAAAATACCTCTATTCTTTGGTGGGATTTAAAAACTACAATTACTTTTTTGTGGCATTTAAAAAAATTGTGGGCTGTACACCTATACAATTCAAAAAAAACTGTATTCAGGACAAGAACAGATAACAGGCAGCGGAGAAACAATTCCGCTGCCTGAAATAATTTTAAACTACATATCAGATTATATTTTTTCTTTGATAAATTCCACCGTCTTATCAATTGCCTCATCAAATGCCTTTTTAGAGTTGAAAAATGTGTGTTCTCCGTTTTTTATTATTACAAGAGTAGAATTTTTGCACATAGGGGCAACCTTTATAGACGACTGATAGGGAATAGTTGTGTCCGCATCGCCGTGAAGCAAAAGCACAGGCAGGTCATTTTTTGCAAGCCTTTCATACGGGACAATGCTCCTCAGCTCCTCAAAAAGCGGGAGCCCAAGCTTAAATCCGCTTGCCGTTTTGGAATATCCGTTTTTCTCTGCAATTTTACGTTTTTCCTCAGAAAAAATATCCACACTCACCATATTGTAATCAAGAAGTCCATACCACGAAATCAAAGCTTTAACATTTTTGTACTTTGTGTAATCCACGATTGAGATAACACCGCCGCCAAAGCTTGCACCAAGCACGGCAATACTGTCATAGCCCTCTTTTGAAAGCAATTTAATGGTTGCCTCCACATCGGCAGCCTCTCGGGTAACAGTCATTTCATAATCATTCCCTGTACTTTCTCCGTGAGCCCTAAAGTCAAATCTGATTGAGCTGATACCGTTTTTAAGCAATTCTCGGGACATCACCTTAAAGCAGTCCCTTTCATCCTTATCTCCTGTTATTCCGTGGCATAAAATTGCAGCCTTTTTACTGTTGGGAGCTCGGTTAAACATTGCACACAATCTGACATTATCGGTACTGTCATAAAAAATTTTCTCCTCCATACGAAACTTCTCCTTAATATCCTTAAAACGTTTATAAAATTTTAAATTTGTCATATAATATAGGCTACAGCCGATATCAACATTTTCAAAGAAAATACTTGAGTAATTATTATATTCATAATGTTGAGTTTCATTTTTTATAATAACTTCCCTGCTATTATGGTATGAAGCACATTGTAATCTTCGTCTAAAACAATAAAATCCGCATCGTATCCGACTTCAATTTTTCCTTTTTTTACCCCAAGAAGCTCGCAAGGAGTCTGTGATGCCATTTTAAACGCATCGTTCTCGGATATGCCAAATTCCATTGCTTTTTTTACGCAGTTAAGCAGCGTTGAGGTACTTCCTGCTATTGCCCCGTCCTGCGTTCTTGCAACGGAATTTTTTACGCATATTTTCTGACCGCCGAATTCGTATTCTCCGTCGGAAAGTCCGGTTGCCCTCATACTGTCGCTTATAAGTATCATACGCTCTGCACCAAACAGCTTGTAAAGCAGTCGGATAACACTTTGGTGAATATGTATTCCGTCGCATATAACCTGAACAAATATGTTTTCGTCAAATGCTGCACCAATTGGCCCCGGTTTTCTATGGTGTATCGGCGGCATAGCGTTAAAAGTATGTGTAAGACACCTTGCACCCAGCTTAATTGCCTCTTTTGCACACTCATAATCGCAGTCTGTATGACCTATCGAAACAACCGCTTTGCACTTTTTTATAAAGTCAAAGGCGTTTCCCATTTCGGGGGCAACTGTCACCATTTTAATATTTTCAAGCTTTTCAAATTCATTGATATCGGGCGGGATTATATATTTTTCATTCTGTGCACCCTTGTATTTTTTACTGATATACGGGCCCTCAAGATGATATCCCAAAATCTCTGCCCCTTTTGAAGTCGGAATTTCTCCGTTAACAACA
>CADAVS010000134.1:0-1341 GCA_902791425.1 uncultured Ruminococcus sp. | reverse complement strand
ATTGTTGTAGGCAGCCACGAGGTAACACCGTTTTTTGCCATGAATTCACACATCTCGTCAAGATGATTTCCGTCCATAGTGTCAAAGCCCATACATCCGTGAGAATGGATATCTGCAAGACCTGCAAACACCTTTCGATTTTTAAGGTCAAAACCGTCTTTATCCGTCTTTCCTATAAAAGCTATTTTTCCGCCAATTACCTCAATGTCAATTATTTTTCCGTCAATATATGCATTTTTGTATATCATATTTGACCTCCTGCTTATTATTACAGCTTCACTGAGCCTACCGCTCCCTGAAGTCCCGATATTTCTGTTCGTATATCTTTTAAATTATCTTGTTGTATCTACCGTACACTTATTTTCAAACAGCTTAATAATTTCCTCCTCAACCACACTACCCGGCATTTCGCAGTAGAATGTGTAGTCGTACAATCCATCGGAATGTCTTGCCACAGCGACCTCGTTCACCTTAACCTGCATTTGATTTAAAAGCTCTGTTGTCTGCTGTTGAAAATCGGGGGTTTCTATTCCGTATATCTTTATATACTTGCTTTTGTGTGATGTCATAAATTTCCCGCTGCTGTGCAGTACAATCTGTGCGGCAAGAATAATGAGAGTCGCAGAAAAACCTATGGTGTACATTCCGCCGCCTATCGCCATTCCAATTCCACAGGTTGCCCACAGTCCTGCGGCGGTGGTAAGTCCTCTTATATTGCTTCTTTGCACATATATTGTTCCTGCGCCCAGAAAACCTACACCTGTTACAATTCCCTGTGCCATTCTTGATGGGTCAAGTCTTACATCTGCGGAAGTGTATACCTGTATTAAATCCTCAAAGCCGTATTTTGATATTATCATCATCATTGCAGATGCACAGGCTACAATGCAATGTGTCCTGATGCCTGCCTCCTTCGCACGGTTCTCCCGTTCAAAGCCTATTATCATACCGCACAAACAACTTATTAACATTCTGAATATCATATTTAGATGATATTCAGTAAGAATATCATACATTTTTCGTTTCCGCCACCTTTCGATTTATACCCTGTTCTCGGTCACTGCTATATTGCTTCCAAAAACATCGGCAATAACAATATCACCTATATGAACAGGCAGTGTCACAACTCCCTTGTTTATTAAATTCATACATTTATAAATATCCCCTTTAGGTATGGGAGCAGTCGTTTTTACCGGAACAACCGTGCCGTCGGAACAACGCATTGTTGATGTAACGGTACGCATAGGATTTGTACATTCGTTTTCGGCATACTCCGCACCCCTCTTGCAGGTGTTGCCCGTCACTCCCAATACCTTGCCATTTTTGTCAAGCTCCGCTTTC
>CADAVS010000133.1 GCA_902791425.1 uncultured Ruminococcus sp. | reverse complement strand
TTAACAGTATCAGTTGGCTGAGCACCGTTTCCAATCCACTTCTGAACCTTCTCTGCATCAAACTCTGTTGTTGCAGGGTCTGTCATTGGGTTGTAAGTACCAACCTGCTCGATAAATCTGCCATCGCGGGGAAATCTTGAATCAGCAACAACCACACGATAATACGGAGCTCTCTTTGCTCCCATTCTCTTTAAACGAATTTTTACTGCCATTTTAAAATACCTCCAAAATATATATGATTTAATTATTTTTCTTAAGTTATATAAATTACATTAATCCGCCGAATCTTCCGAATGGATTAAATCTGCGTTTGCCCTTCTTGGCAAACATTCCTCCCGAAAGCTGTTTCATCATTTTTTGCATCTGCTCAAACTGCTTTATAAGAGCGTTGACTTCAGCCATAGATGTTCCGCTTCCCTTTGCAATCCTCTCTTTGCGGGAGGGCGTCAGCTTATCTGTAAGTTCTCTCTCCCCGGGTGTCATTGAAGTAATAATAGCCTCAATATGAGAGAGTCTTTTCTCATCAATGTCAACATTTTTAAGAGCTTTGGTGTCTACCCCCGGGAGCATACTGAGTATATCCTGCATAGAGCCCATATTTCTCATTTGTGCCATCTGGTCCAAAAAATCCGAGAAAGTAAAACGCTGAGTTCGGAGCTTTCTTTCAAGCTCTTCAGCTTTCTTCATATCAAGTGCCTGCTCAGCTTTTTCTATAAGGCTAAGCATATCACCCATACCAAGTATACGTGATGCCATCCTGTCAGGATGGAAAACCTCAAGGTCGGTGAGCTTTTCGCCCATACCGCAATATTTGATAGGCTTATTTGTGACCGCCCTTACAGAAAGTGCGGCACCGCCTCTTGTATCGCCGTCAAGCTTTGTCAAAACAACACCGCTTATCTCAAGCTCGGTATTAAATGCCTCAGCAACATTGACCGCATCCTGACCTGTCATTGCGTCAACCACGAGAAGTATCTCAGTGGGGTTGACCTCAGAGCTGATTTGCTTTAACTCATTCATCAACTCTTCATCAATATGAAGTCTGCCGGCTGTATCTATAATAAGTATATCATTTGCATTTTTAATCGCGTGACTCAAACCATCTTTTGCTATTTTAACAGCATCAGTACAACCCTCTTCGGCATAAACGGGAAGTTCCAGCTTACCGCCGACAACCTGGAGCTGTTTTACCGCCGCAGGTCTGTATACGTCACAGGCACAAAGCAACGGTCTTTTACCCTGTTTTTTTAGCAATCCGCCAAGCTTAGCCGCCGTCGTTGTTTTACCTGCACCTTGAAGACCTGCCATCATAATAACCGTGGGCGGCTTTGAAGAAATCTCAAGCTTAGCCTCATTCTCACCCATCAGCTTGATAAGCTCTTCATTTACTATTTTTATAACCTGCTGTGCCGGTGTCAAAGACTCCATAACCTCCGCACCGGAAGCACGCTCGCTGACCTTTTTAACGAAATCCTTTACAACCTTAAAGTTAACATCAGCTTCAAGTAATGCAAGCTTAACCTCTCGCATTGCATCTTTTAAATCTTTTTCGCCAACTTTTCCTTTGCCTCTCAGCTTTTTAAAGGTGTTTTGCAATTTATCGGAAAGACTTTCAAACGCCATATGTCATACTCCTTTCGGTGTAAATTTTACTGCTCACCCTCATTAATATCAGAAATAATAGTCAGTATATCGTTAATCTTATGCTTGATATCATCCGACAAATATCTGACATTGGGGGACTGCTCAATCTCACGGATTATATCGTCAATATTATCAAGCTTTTCCTGTATCCTTAAAAACTTTGATACCAATCCCAAACGCTGTTCTATATCATACATAGATTGTTCCGCACGTTTGATATTATCTCTGACACCCTGACGGGTAATGCCCAAATGTTCACTTATTTCCGAGAGTGATAGGTCCTCATTATAGTAGAGGTCAACACATTCATTCTGCCTGTCGGTGAGCATATTCCTGTAAAAAGAAAACAGCAATCCAACTTGTGCCTTTTTATCCATCAATACCACTCCAAAAAAGAAACATCTGTAAAGCACAAAAACTTTACAGATGTAATTATACATTAAAAAATATTATATGTCAAGGCTTTTTACTCAAAAATTTAATTAACAAACCTTATTTATTGCCTTTTGCGGACATTTGCTTGCACAAATTCCGCAGTTGACACATTTGCTTGGGTCTATTACCGCAACATTGTCTTTAACAACAATGGCTTCCTTAGGGCAGTTCTTTGCACAGATACCGCAGCCAATACAGCCAACAGCACAATCACGGCGTGTAATCTTACCCTTTTCAACAGACTTACAAGTGATTGTATATTTGCTTCTTGCAGGCAAGATTTTAATAATCTTTTTAGGACATTCCAATGCACAAGCCCCGCAAGCCACACACTTTTCAACATCTACAACAGCAACACCTGTTTCGACAGAGATAGCACCGAACTTGCACACACTGACGCAAGAGCCAAAACCTAAGCAGCCGTGGGGACACATCTTTTCGCCGCCGCCCAATACTGCGGCGCTGTGACAATCCTTGGGACCGTCAAAGGTATATTTCTGAACCGCTCTGTCAGGAGAGCCGTTGCACAATACTCTTGCTACCATTTTTTCTTTTTCTTCTGCTTGCACACCCAATATATCTGATATTTTTTCGGCGACCGCCGCTCCGCCTACGGGGCACATATTCGGTTTAACACCGCCTGTACACAAAGCATTTGCGTATGCACTGCATCCTGCAAAACCGCAACCGCCGCAGTTTGCACCCGGCAGAACCTCAAGTATTTTAGGGACTCTCTCGTCAACCTTTACGGCAAATATTTTAGAGGCAACACCCAAAAGCATACCAAAAATTATTCCAAGTCCGCCTATAATCAGTACAGCGATTAATATATTTGACATATTCTGCACCCCCTAAAAACTAAGTCCCGAAAATCCCAGAAAAGCAATTGACAAAAGTGCCGCAGTAACAAGTACGATAGGCATTCCTTTGAGAAATTCGGGAACATCAGCTGTTTCAAGTCTTTCACGAACTCCGGCAAACAAAACAATGGCAAGCATAAAGCCAAGTCCCGCTGACGTTCCGTAGACAATTGACTTGATAAAGCTCATTTCTACTCCGCCAAACTTTGTTATATTGTTTATGGCAACGCCCAAAACAGCACAGTTTGTTGTAATAAGCGGAAGATAAACTCCCAAAGAATTATATAATGACGGAATTGACTTTTGCAAAAACATTTCCACGAACTGCACCAAAACGGCAATTACGAGAATGAAAGCGATTGTTTGCATATATTCAAGTCCAAAAGGAACAAGCAGATAATTTTGCACAACCCAAGTCAGTGCAGATGCACACAGCATAACAAAGACAACAGCCATACCCATTCCCGTTGCGGTTTCAACCTTTTTGGACACTCCCAAAAACGGACATATACCAAGGAACTGAACAAGAACAAAGTTGTTGATTAATATAGCCCCAACGCTGATAATTAAAAGCTCGCTTATCATTTTTCAGTCCCTCCTTTATTAGCTGAAATTTTCTTGGCAACAGCAGTAATTACCGCCAACAATATACCCAATGTCAAGAATGCACCCGGAGGCAATATCATAATTGACATTGGCTGAAAAGAGTCGCCGAAAAGCTTGATGCCGGCAAAGGTTCCTGCACCCAAAATCTCACGGACAGCCGCAATCAAGGTCAACGCACAGGTAAAGCCCAAACCCATTCCTATTCCGTCGAA
>CADAVS010000132.1 GCA_902791425.1 uncultured Ruminococcus sp. | reverse complement strand
CTGCATAAAAAACAGAAAAAACGGACTGTCAGGAAATCTGTAAATTCAAACAGATTTTATAATAAAGGCAGTTTCCGTAAAGGAAATGCAAGAAAGGTAAGTTTTTGCTTGGCAAAATAAGGTGAATCATATGAATAAAAGCCTAAAAAAATATTTCCCTGTGTTTGTGTTGCCAACCTTAATCGCATTTATTATTGCCTTTGTCGCTCCGTTCATTATGGGTGTCGGGCTCTCATTTACAAAGTTCACGACGGTTACAAACGCACAGTTTGTAGGTCTTGACAACTATATCAAGATTTTTACCGATCCAAATCACGACTTTTTAAATGCGCTTATTTTCACAACACTTTTTACCATTGTATCAATCATCACCGTAAATATCATCGCATTTTCACTTGCCATGCTACTGACAAGAAAAATGAAAGGAACAAACTTTTTCCGCTCGGTGTTTTTCCTGCCTAATCTTATCGGAGGCATCGTGCTCGGATATATCTGGCAGCTTCTTATTAACGGTGTACTTGATATGCTTGTAAATTCAGATATTACTAAATCCTCAACTTACGGCTTTTGGGGACTTGTCATATTGAATAACTGGCAGTTGATCGGTTATATGATGGTTATATATATTGCCGGAATACAAAACATTCCGGGAGATTTAATAGAAGCGGCGGCTATTGACGGTGCTTCCAAAACAAAAACACTGTTTAAAATCACAATCCCGATGGTGATGCCTTCTATAACGATTTGTATGTTCTTAACACTGACAAACTCATTCAAGATGTTCGACCAGAACCTGGCACTTACCGGCGGTGCTCCGGGCAAGTCAACTCAGATGCTGGCTCTTGACATTTACAAAACCTTCTATGGAAGAATCGGATGGGCAGGTGTCGGACAGGCAAAAGCGGTTATCTTCTTTATTATTGTTGCCTTGATTGCTTTCTTACAGCTTAGAGCAACACGCAGTAAGGAGGTAGAACAATGACGGCAGGCGCAAAAAAAAGCACAAATATTATCATAACCGTAATCCTCTCTGCTTTAGCAGTGTTATTTATGGTTCCTATGATTTTGGTGCTCATTAACTCCTTTAAATCAAAGCTTTATATTTCCTCCGAACCGTTTGCTTTTCCAAATTCCGAAACCTTTGTCGGCTTTGAAAACTACCTAAACGGACTGAAATCATCAGGCTTTCTGGCAGCTTTCGGAAGATCACTTTTCATCACCGTAGCTTCAGTTATACTAATTGTCGTTTGTACTTCAATGACCTCATGGTACCTGATAAGAGTAAAAAACAAATTGACAAAAGGTCTTTACTATGCATTTGTTTTCAGTATGATTGTTCCGTTTCAGATGGTCATGTTTACCATGACCTATATTGTCGGAAAGCTTAATCTTAACAATGTTCTCGGAATTGTGTTTGTATATCTCGGCTTTGGTGCCGGTCTTTCGGTATTTATGCTTTCCGGCTTTGTAAAAAGCATACCGCTTGAAATTGAAGAAGCGGCAACAATCGATGGCTGTAATCCCCTTCAATGCTTCTTTAGGGTTGTGTTCCCGATATTGAAGCCAACTGCTATCACTGTTGCGATACTAAATGCGATGTGGATATGGAACGACTATCTGCTTCCGTACCTAATTCTCGGAACAGGTAACAAGACAATTCCTGTTGCTATACAAATTGCGATGCAAGGTGCCTACGGAGATACCGATATGGGTGGCTTCATGGCAATGCTTGTTCTTGCCATTATACCGATTATAGTATTTTATCTGCTTTGCCAAAAGCATATCATTAAAGGTGTTATTGCCGGTGCAGTAAAAGGATAATCTGCGATATCGGATACAGAATCAAAAATCAAAAAGGATTGATTATATGACAATTAAGGATATTGCAAAATTGTCAGGATACGCTGTCGGCACCGTGTCAAGGGTACTGAACAATCAGCCAAATGTCAGCGAAACCGCAAGAAAAGCAATTTTAGAGGTTGCCGAAAAATATAATTTTGTTCGAAACACAAATGCTCAGCATCTCAAAATGCAAGGCAGATATATTGCGATACTGGTAAAAGGTGTCTCGAACATTCTTCTTAACTCGATTCTTGAAATCATTCAAAAGAAAATCGGGGAAACAATATACACCTCTTCGGTGTATGTGCTTGATGAATATGATAACGAAGCAAAGACCGCCTTGAAAATTTATTATGAAAAGCGCCCGGCAGGGATTATATTTCTGGGTGGTAACCCTGAACGATATGAAGCCGACTTCAATCAAATTAAAGTTCCCTGTGTGCTAATTACCAATCAGGCGAATAATGTTTCAAACAAAATGTTGTCAAGTGTCGGAACGGATGACATTTCGGCGGCGCAGGAAATTGCCGAATATCTTATCGCAAACGGTCACAGAAACATCGGTGTTATCGGAGGCGATATAAACAAATCCGAGATTTCCGATCGTCGTTTTAAAGGCTTTATGAAGGCAATGAAAAAGCATGATCTGCCTTTTGATTTTGAAACCCATTATCAGACGTCAAAGTATTCTTTTGAAGGCGGTGAAAAGGCCGCCGAAGAACTGATTGAAAAATTCGGAGATATGACTGCTGTTTTTTCGATGAGTGATGTTCAGGCGATCGGTGCAATCCGAAAGCTTACCGACAGGGGTCTTCGTGTTCCGCAGGATATCTCCGTTACCGGCTTTGACGGATTGCCGCTGACACAGTATATGAACCCGAGACTAACCACAATCAGGCAGTATGAAGAACAGCTTGCAGAATGCGGAACAAACGTCTTGCTTGAAACGATCGGCAAAGCGAAACAGGAATCGTCACACATTCTAATTCCCTTTGAGCTGTTGAAGGGAGAAAGCGTTATTTCTGTTTGATGATTCAATTTTACTGAAAGGAATGAAATACATGGCATCTATTACACTGAAAAATATAACAAAAACCTATGAGGACGGAAATACGGTTATATCTGATCTTAATCTTGAGATAAAGGACAAGGAGTTTATTATTCTCGTTGGACCGTCCGGCTGTGGAAAATCAACAACACTTCGTATGATTGCCGGTCTTGAAGAAGTAACTTCCGGAGAATTGCTTATCGGAGACAAACGGGTAAACGATGATGCACCGAAGGACCGTGATATCGCAATGGTTTTCCAGTCTTATGCACTTTATCCTCATATGACAGTTTATAAAAATATGGCTTTTGCTCTTGAGCTTCGTAAAGTCAATAAAAAAGAAATTGATCGTAAGGTTAGAGAGGTCGCCAAGATTCTTGAGATTGAAGACTATCTAAACCGTAAGCCCAGAGCCCTTTCGGGAGGTCAGCGTCAGCGTGTTGCACTCGGACGTGCCATGGTTCGTGATCCGGCGGTTTTCCTACTTGACGAGCCTTTGTCGAATCTTGACGCAAAGCTTCGCACCGAGATGAGAAGTCAGATCATTCGTCTTCATCAAAAGCTGCAGACGACATTTGTATATGTTACACATGATCAGGCAGAAGCAATGACCATGGCTGACAGAATCGTAGTAATGAAAGACGGTTTTATTCAACAGGTTGATACACCGTCTGAGCTCTATGAACATCCATGTAATATGTTTGTGGCAGGCTTCATTGGCACGCCGAAAATGAATTTTGTTGATGCAGTCCTTGTTGAGAATAATCATATTTTATATTTAGAATTTTCCGGTTATACGATTTCTCTTCCGGAAAGAATGCAGAACAATGAAAAATTGAGAGGATATCTCGGAAAGAAAATTGTATTCGGAATCCGACCTGAAGATTTACATGCGAATGAAAAATATGAAAATGAAA
>CADAVS010000131.1 GCA_902791425.1 uncultured Ruminococcus sp. | reverse complement strand
AAGTCCTTTTCGGATATTTTGAAACCATCATTGGTGTCGCACATAATCTTCATTCTCTCGGCAATGGTGTTTCCCATTATCCCGCAAATCAATATACAATAGGACTGATGCTCGCCCCTGCCTACACGGCCTCTCAACTGATGCAGCTGTGACAAGCCGAACCTTTCGGCATTTTCTATTACCATTACTGTTGCATTGGGAACGTCAACCCCCACCTCAACAACCGTAGTTGAAACTAAAGCCTCTGTTTCACCGCTTGCAAACCTTTGCATTATTTCTTCTTTTTCGGCAGGCTTCATTCTTCCGTGCAGAGCCTCAATTTTTCTGTCTTTATATGCACCTTTTTTTAACTCATCCAGATATGTTTCAACAGCATTTGCCTCTATTGCCTCAGATTCTTCCACAAGGGGACATATAAAATATGCTTGTCTGCCCTCATCAAGTTTTTTCAGAACGAAGTTCTCCACTTTCTTCCTGCTGTTTTCTCCAACAGCCATTGTCGAAATAGGTTTACGTCCCGGCGGAAGCTCATCAATTACCGAAACATCCAAATCTCCATACAAAATAAGGGATAGAGTCCTGGGAATTGGTGTTGCCGTCATAACCAATGTATGAACATCACCTTCACCGCTCAGCACAGTTCTCTGCCGTACGCCAAATCTGTGCTGTTCGTCTGTTATCGCCAAAGCAAGATTGGGAATTTTAATCTTACCCGTTATAAGTGCGTGGGTACCTATTACAACCTTTGCCGCACCGCTTTCGATAAGTTCTGCATTTTCGCGTCGTTCCGCCGCCTTTTGTCCGCCGCTTAAAAAAGCGGTTTTTATCCCGAACCTTTCAAACAGCTTACTAAGGCTCTTATAATGCTGTTTGGCAAGGACCTCTGTGGGAGCCATAAGAGCTGATGTATGTCCGCTCTTGGCAACTGCGTACATAGCGGCAGCCGCTACAATTGTTTTTCCTGAACCAACATCACCCTGAACCAACCTGTTCATAGGTATATCCTTTTTTATATCTGCCGCGATCTCGTTTATAACTCTTTTTTGGGCGTAAGTCAACTCAAAGGACAGCTCCTTTGAAAATTCCGCTATGCATTTTACATTCCTTATCGGAACAGCCTTTTTGCCCTTTGTATATTGTTTTGCAGATGCAACGCCCATTTGAAGTATGAGGAACTCTTCAAAGGCAAGCGTTCTCCTTGCCTCCTCAAACATATCAAAATTTGTGGGCAAATGCACCGTTCTTATTGCATCATCCGCACTCATCAAAAGATATTTTTTTCTGATTGTCTGCGGTATAATATCTTCGATTTTGCCATCAATGTTATTAAGTGCATTCTCCACTGCTGTTCGGATATTGTTTTGTGTAAGCCCTGCAGTGCAGGGATATACAGGCAATATCCTACCCATTTTATCACCTGAAATACTTTCAGGCTCTATGACGGGATTAATCATCTCAAATATTGTTCCGCGACGGTTTATCTTTCCGAAAAAGGTAAACGACATATCAGATTTCAGAGTTTTTTCGACATAAGGTGCATTGAACCACGTCATATTTAATATTCCCGTTCCGTCTGATATTCTGACCTGAATAACCCTCGCTCCCGTTCTCCCGCGAAAGGAGCGAATTCCTGAGGCAAGAGAGCCTTTTACGCACAGACTTTCGCCCTCGTTTATATCTCTGATTTCCCTTAGATCTGTTCTGTCCTCGTAGCTTCTCGGCAGATAACGCAGTAAATCGCCAATAGTAAATACGCCAAGCTTATTAAAAAGCTCAGCGCGTTTTTCACCTATTCCTTTGAGATATCGTATATCGGTATTTTGATTTATCATACCTCACAGCACCCCTTTATTACTCAACAGCAATCATATAGTAATATACAGGCTGACCGCCGTTTACAACAGACACATCAATATCGCTGTATTTCTCAGAAATTCTGTCGGCTAATGCGTTTGCCGCCTCCTCGTCTGTATCGGCTCCGTAATATATAGTCGCAAGGGCAGTATCATCATCTATCATTTTATCCGCAAGTTCAAAGGACACGTCATTGATGTCACTTCCGATATTGGTGATATCACTGCCTATCATCCCCATAACATCGCCTTCGTGTATATCAAAACCGCCAACTTCTGAATCTCTTGCGGCAAAGGTCACCTGTCCGCATTTAACGGCAGACATCATCTCACTCATAGACTCTGTGTTTGTTTCAACATCTGCTTCTTCATCAAATGCGAGCATTGCAGATATTCCCTGCGGCATATTCTTGGTTGGTATAACAATTACATTCTTGTCGCTCAACTCGTCAACTTGCTCTGCGGCAAGAATAATGTTTTTGTTGTTAGGAAGAATGAAAACATTTTCGGCATTGACTTTTGAAACTGCGTCGAGCAAATCCTGAGTGCTTGGATTCATAGTCTGACCGCCTTCTACTATTCTGTCAACATTAACGCTCTCAAACACCTCGGCAATTCCGTCACCTACCGAAACAGCAACCACGCCATATTTCTTAGACGGCTCCGCAGGAGCAGTTTCCTCTCCTTCTTCGGCTCTGATTTTTTCGTTGTGCTGATACTTCATATTATCAACCTTAATATTTATCAATTCACCAAGCTTAACTGCCTGCTCCATAATAAATCCCGGATGATTTGTGTGAATATGTACCTTCACAATCTCTTCATCATCAATAACAAGCATACAGTCACCCTTAGAACGTATTGCGGCTTGAAACTGTGTCGCCTGACGTTCAGGTGATGACTTCTGAATAATAAACTCTGTGCAATATTGGTATCTTATATTTGCAGTGTCAATCTCAGCATTCGCAACGGCACTTCCACTCTTTATAGGCTCTACGCCTTGGGACAATTCCATTACCTTTCCATTCTTTATGGCATACTCAGCCCCCTCAAGCAAGGTGGTAACACCACATCCGCCTGCATCCACAACACCTGCTTGCTTTAAAACAGGCAAAATCTCAGGAGTCTTTGCAAGACTTTCCTTGCAAGCAACGATTATCGCAGAGAAAAACTCGTCTGCATCCTCGTACTTTTCAAAATTTTGTTCGGCAAACTCTGCACCCTCACGGATAACAGTAAGAATTGTACCCTCTGTCGGCTTCATTACCGCACGATAGGCTGTATCACGGCCACCGCAAGCGGCATCCTTTATATCCGTAACCGTCAAACATTCCTTGCCGTTTAGTGCCGCCGAAACACCTCTTAAAATCTGGGATAAAATAACACCCGAATTACCTCTTGCATTTCTGAGAGATGCTTTTGCAAGCAATCCTATCAGTTCGCCCACATTTTCGGACTTGCCGTCAAGTGCGGTCTTTGCTGCCGCACCAAATGTCAAACCCATATTTGTACCTGTATCACCATCGGGAACAGGAAAAACATTCAAATCATTTATCGCCTTTTTGTTATTCTGCAAATTGTTTGATGCAGACTCTATCATAAGTCTGACATTATCATAAGTTATACTTCTCACCTTAATAATCAATCCTTTCTGACAAAGCCCGCAATTAATTTACACGGATACTCTCCACGTTCACAGTTACAGAAGCAACATTCAAGCCCGTTGCTTCCTCTACCTGATATTTAACGTCGCTTTTAATAATATCTCCCACAGTGCTTAAATTTACACCATACTCCATAATTACATATAAGGAAATATCAACCATATTTCCAACCACCTTGACCTTGATACCCTTATCAAGATTTTCTTTTTTAAGAAGCTGTGCTATTCCGTCCTTACCCGACCTTATCGCCATTCCTACAACGCCATAGCACTTTGTTGCGGCGTACCCCGCGATATTTGCAATAACCGAGTTTGAAA
>CADAVS010000130.1 GCA_902791425.1 uncultured Ruminococcus sp. | reverse complement strand
ATGCGGCAAGGGATAATGGGTGTACGCCTTTTGTATCAATGCAGAATCATTATAATCTTATTTATCGTGAGGACGAAAGAGAGCTTATTCCGCTTTGCAAACAGATGAATGTGGCACTTACGCCTTATAGTCCGCTTGCGGCGGGCAGACTTTGCCGTACAGACTGGCACGCAGACACCAAACGCAGCAAAACCGATTATATGGCGGCAGGAAAGTATGATAAAAACGAAATTGAGGATCACAAAATCGTTATGCGTGTAGGCAAGCTTGCCGATAAATACGAAAAAACAATGACACAGATTGCACTTGCTTGGCAGTTCAAAAAAGGTGTTACATCTCCTATTATTGGTGCGACAAAAGCAAAATATTTTGATGATGCCGCAGGAGCACTTGAATTTGAGCTGACGGACGAAGATGTGGCATATCTCGAAGAATTATATATTCCGCATAATATTGTAGGTGCATTATCAAAAGAAAAATAAGGAGGAAAATTTCAATGAAAAAAATAATATCTTTTCTCTTATCAATATGTATGATTTTGAGTCTTACACTCACATCTTGTGCGGCAGAGGAAAAACAAACCGAAAACAACACAACAATTATTCTTAAAATCGGCAGTCCTACCATGACGGTAAACGGAAATGATATGCCGATTGACGAACAGGGCACCGTTCCTGTTATAGTAAATGGCAGAACCTTGCTCCCTGTGCGTGCTGTGGTTGAGCAAATGGGCGGTACGGTAGATTGGAACGGCGAAACACAAGAGGTTACACTAATCTACGGAGAAGATGAAATCAAACTTACAATCGGCTCGACAGAGGCACTCTTGAACGGCGAAAAGCAGACCCTTGATGTTGCACCAACAGTCACGAATGGTCGCACAATGCTTCCGATTCGTTTTATTGCCGAAAGTTTCAAATTCAAGGTTGAATGGAACGAACGTGAGCAAAGCGTAACAATTACAAATACAAAAACAGCAGTAGAAAATCCCGCAAAACAGCTCGAAGAAATGAAAGAACCTACAAGCAAGAGCCTTGTTGTGTATTTCTCGGCAACGGGCAACACAAAAGTACTTGCAGAAAAAATTGCTGAAGAATCCGGTTCTGATGTATTTGAAATTGTGCCCAAAGAACCTTACACAAGCGCAGACTTGAATTATAACAGCGATTGCCGTGCAAACGATGAGCAAAATGACGCAAATGCAAGACCTGCCATTTCAAATAAGCTTGAAAACCTTGAGGACTATGATGTGATTTTTATCGGTTATCCCATTTGGTGGGGTACTATGCCGAAAATTATCAATACATTCTTGGATACATATGATTTGTCGGACAAAACAATAATGCCGTTTTGCACAAGCGGTTCAAGCGGAATTTCATCATCTGTATCGGCTATAAAGAGCGCTTGCTCAAATGCAGATGTTAAAACAGGCTTTAGGGGAACATCGGGTACAACGAGTACGCAGATTCGTACTTGGCTAACTGATAATAATTTTAGTGATGCGATTATACGAAAATGAAGCTTGCTGAAAATATCTCAGTAATAAAAATATGGAATTAAATTGACCATCTGTCAAATTTGTACGGACAGCACAAAAGGAACAACTATGGTTTTATACGTCTTGACATTGAATGTATTCTTTTGTATGGTTGTGCTATTATAAAATGGAAAAAGGAATGATTTGTTATGTATTTAGAGAATATAAACAGTCCGGAGGACATTAAAAAATTAAATATTAAAGAATTAAAAGTTTTAGCAGATGAAACAAGAGCGGCGCTGATAAACAAAATCAGTAATGCAGGAGGACATAGCGGTCCGAATTTGGGAATGGTCGAAATGACAGTTGCGCTTCATTATGTTTTTGATTCTCC
The DNA here is from genome assembly GCA_902791425.1 of uncultured Ruminococcus sp. GTDB lineage: Bacteria > Bacillota > Clostridia > Monoglobales > Monoglobaceae > UMGS1820. The sequence continues at coordinate 2,021 of CADAVS010000130.1, read as the reverse complement.
TAAAGATAAATTGGTGTTTGATGTGTCGCATCAGTGCTATCCGCATAAGATTTTAACAGGCAGAAAAGAGGCATTTTTAGACAGCGAACATTTCGGCGATGTAACCGGATATACAAATCCATTGGAAAGCAAACACGATATCTTTACTGTCGGACACACTTCAACATCTGTTTCATTAGCTTTGGGCTTGGCAAAGGGCAGGGGTCTGCAACAGTCAAAAGGTAATATAATCGCAATTATCGGCGACGGCTCATTGTCCGGCGGAGAAGCGTTGGAGGGGGTGGATTATGCGGGAGAATACGATAAAAACCTAATTATTATCCTCAACGATAACGATCAAAGCATCGCAGAAAATCACGGCGGCATGTATAAAACGTTAAAGGAATTAAGAGAAACGGGCGGCAGCGCTTCGAATAATATTTTCAAATCGTTTGGATTGGATTATAGGTATTTAGACAACGGTCATGACGTGCAAAGTCTGGTTGAAATGTTTAAAAGCGTAAAGGATATAGATCATCCGATAGTATTGCATATACACACAATAAAAGGAAAGGGGTTGCCTTATGCGGAACAAGACAGGGAGTCATGGCATGCGGGAGGACCGTTTAATGTAGAGGACGGGAGTCCAAAGGTAAAAGTACAGGAAGTTGACGATCCGGTATTTGATAGTATAAAGGAATTGCTCGATACAAATCCAAAGGCAGTAGTTATAAACGCATCTACTCCTATGGGTCTCGGAATGGTAAAAGGAGTCAGAGAAGAATATGTCAAGAGAGGGCAATTCATTGATGTGGGAATCGCCGAGGAAAATATGGTTGCCATGAGCAGCGGTGTTGCGAAAAACGGCGGAACAGTAGTGTTCGGAACATTTGCGCCTTTCTTTCAAAGAACGTACGACCAAATATCTCACGACTTGTGCCTAAACGACAGTCCGGCAACTATGCTTGTATTGCAGCCCGGAGTATATGGAATGAACTCCAATACACATATCGGTTTATGTGACATTCAGATGTTTGCCCATATTCCCAATCTAATCTATTTGGCACCGGCAAACAAAGAAGAATATTTTCAAATGTTCAAATTTGCAACTACGCAGAAAGAGCATCCTGTTGGAATAAGAGTACCTGCAAATATGGCAGAAACGGGAGTTGAAGACACAACCGATTATTCAAAATATAATAAGAATAAAGTCGAGAAAAAAGGCTCACAAGTAGTTTTATTTGCGGTGGGTGTTTTAATACCGTTGGCAATGAAGGCGGCACAAAAAGTCAAAGAAGAAACAGGACTTGATATTACGGTGGTAAATCCGAGATTCTTGACGGGCTTAGACGAAGAATTGCTGAATGAATTAAAGAAAGAACATCAATTGGTTATCACCATAGAAGACGGCGAAGTGATGGGTGGCTACGGACAAAATATCGCGTCGTTCTACGGCAACAGCGATATGAGGGTTTTGAATTACGGTATATCCAAAGCATTCCATACGGATTTTGACCCCGATGAGCTTTTGAAAGAAAACGGTGTTTCGGTTGAAAATATTTCAAATGTCATTAAAGAATTTGTTAATCAGTGTAATTGATTGATATCGTAATAGCAGGTTAATTTAAGATATTGGACTTAATTTAATCGAGCATATTTCCAAAAGAAAAGCTGAATAAAAAATGGTTAAGGAAATAACAATAATACCTGCGATAGTATAACAACCCCACAGAAGAACCAAGCGGTAAATCTGTGGGGGTTGTTTTTTTGAAATCATAGCCTAAAATGAAAGAGAAACAGCGGACGATGAATTTATCTTTCCTGTATCGGAAGAGACTTCAATGTTAAAAGTCGTGCTCATACCGAACAGAATATTTTATCATAGAAAATTCTAATTTACAGAAAAAGGCTAACACCGCCCTCGTTTGTTACTGACACCGCTCCCGCCGAAAACGCAAATGACAGAAGCATCAAGCAGCTGAGAATTAGTGATACGATTTTTTTCATGATAAATCTCCTCTTTTCTAAAATTTTTGTGTCTG
>CADAVS010000129.1 GCA_902791425.1 uncultured Ruminococcus sp. | reverse complement strand
CAATCGGAATTACCAGAAATGGCGACTGGTATCATTACACAGGCAAAAAAGAAAAGATTGCAAATAATACTTGGTTTGAGGATAACGAAAACCTGTATTCTGTTGCGGTATCGCAAAACCGTTCTGTAAAAGGCTTTATAGAATTTAAGGAAGAAAAATTCTACATCATCAAGGTTGACTTGATATTTCCTGTATTGCACGGCAAGAACGGCGAGGACGGTACTTTGCAGGGATTATTTGAATTGGCAGGAATACCTGTTGTTGGGTGTGATACACTCTCGTCTGCTCTTTGTATGGACAAAGATAAGGCACATAAACTTGTCAGCCTTGCGGGTATCTCTGTTCCAAAATCAGTAACTTTCAAATTCTCTGGCAAAAAGGCAGCCTTGAAAAAAATTGAAAAGGAGTTAAGCTATCCATTATTTGTGAAGCCTGTCCGTGCAGGCTCGTCATTTGGAATAACAAAAGTAACTAAACAGCAGGAACTTGAAACCGCTATACAATTAGCGTTTGAACACGATGCGGAAGTCATTGTTGAAGAAACCATAAACGGCTTTGAGGTTGGTTGTGCGGTACTTGGTATAGATGAATTGATTGTCGGCAGGATTGATGAAATCGAGTTATCAAGCGGATTTTTTGACTACACAGAGAAATATACGCTGAAATCTTCAAAAATATATATGCCTGCGAGAATTGATGCAGAAACAGAAAAAAGAATACAGGATACAGCAATTATCATCTATAAGACTATGGGCTGTTCTGGTTTTGCAAGAGTGGATATGTTTTACACGACCTCTGGGGAAATTGTATTTAACGAGGTAAATACAATCCCTGGCTTTACTTCTCACAGTCGCTATCCAAGTATGATGAAAGGCATCGGTCTGTCGTTTGCCGATATGTTGGACAAACTGATAGGTCTATATGTGAAATGATGAAAACGATTGAATTAAAAAAAGAAAAGGTTTATTGTGGAAATTTACTGCTTGTCAATGCAGAGTATCCACTTAAAAACAATAATGCAGAGAGTTTAATTCCTGCCGATATATGCTTCCCAGATATTCTTATGAAGCGTGATGCTGCGTATGTATTACAACTTGTTCTTGAAAAAATATGTGCAGGGAACTCCATTGTTCCTGTAAGTGGTTATCGTTCATTAGATGAACAATTCGATATATGGAATGTTTCGCTAAGAGATAACGGAGAGGATTTTACAAGAAAATATGTTGCCCTGCCAAATCATAGCGAACATCAGACAGGACTTGCTATTGATTTGGGATTGAACGAAAAAGAAATAGATTTTATCCGTCCCGATTTTCCCTATGTCGGTATCTGTAATGAGTTTAGAAAAGCAGCCCCAGACTATGGATTTATCGAACGCTATGCAAAGGACAAAGAAGAAATCACGGGAATTTCACACGAGCCGTGGCATTTTCGATATGTAGGATACCCACACTCAAAAATTATGCAGGAAAATGGTTTTTCACTTGAAGAATACACACAATTTATAAAAGCCTATCTGGAAGATAAAAAATATCTTTTTGAGCAGGCTCACAAAGCTGAGATTGAAATATATTATGTTCCTGCAAAAGACGACAAAACGCTGATAAAAATACCAGAAAATTGTGTTTATCAGATTTCTGGTAATAACATAGACGGTTTTGTTGTGACCATATGGAGGAAAACAGATGACTAAAAACGAAAGCTATTCTGGCATTGATTATTTTAGATTTATTGCAGCCTTATTGATTGTTGCTATTCATACTTCGCCTCTCTCTTCTTTTAGTGAAACAGGCAACTTTATATTTACACGCATTGTAGCCCGTGTAGCCGTTCCGTTCTTTTTTATGACATCTGGATTTTTTCTGATTTCCAGATATACCTGTAATGCCGAAAAGCTGGGAGCTTTTATAAAAAAGACAACCTTAATTTATGGGGTTGCAATACTCTTATACATACCTATCAATGTTTATACCGGTTATTTCAAAATGGACAACCTTTTGCCAAATATCATAAAAGACATTGTATTTGATGGTACTTTATATCACTTGTGGTATCTTCCTGCATCTATTATCGGAGCTGCGATTGCTTGGTATCTGGTAAAGAAAGTTCATTATCGTAAAGCCTTTTTGATAGCTTCTGTACTCTATATCATAGGCTTATTTGGAGATAGTTATTATGGAATTGCGAAAAGCGTTTCCTGCCTAAATGTTTTTTACAATCTAATCTTCCAATTAACAGATTACACAAGAAACGGAATATTTTTTGCCCCAATCTTTTTTGTGTTTGGTGGATATATCTCTGATAATCAAAACAGGCTATCGTTAAAAAGAAGTATAGTAGGATTTATAGTTTGTTTTGCCCTTATGTTTGGAGAATCCCTTACTGTATATCATCTTGATATACAGAAACATGACAGTATGTATGTGCTTTTACTTCCAAGTGTGTATTGCTTATTTAATCTTCTTCTGCACTTTAGAGGAAAACGCCGCACAGGATTACGGACAATATCATTGATTATCTATATCATTCATCCGTTTATGATTGTTGTAATACGATTGTTTGCCAAATTACTGCATCTACAAAGCCTGCTTGTTGAAAACAGCCTTGTTCATTATATTGCGGTCTGCTGTGCATCGGTAGTATTCGCAGTGGTTATAACAGCGTTATTGAGCAGTCTGAAATCGAAAAAGGCAAAACATACCGCCGATACGGATAGAGCGTATCTGGAAATCAACCTAAATAATTTAGAGCATAATGTAAACATTTTGCAAAAAGCAATGTCACCTAAATGTGAATTGATGGCGGTTGTAAAAGCGGAAGCCTATGGTCACGGTATATATGAAGTGACGACATATCTTGAGCAGATAGGAGTTTCTTCATTTGCGGTAGCTACCATTGATGAAGGTATCCGATTGAGAAAATATGGCATCTCTGGCGAAATCCTAATTTTAGGCTATACATCGCCTTCAAGGGCAAAAGAACTTTGTAAGTATGAGCTGACACAAACCTTGATAGATTATAGGTATTCGTTGCTTTTGAATAAACAGGGATATCATATTAAAGCACATATTAAAATTGACACAGGTATGCACAGACTTGGATTTAGCACAGAAGATAAGGATAAAATCCTTGCAGCTTTTTCTTTGAATCATATCAAAGTTGCGGGAATTTTTACACATTTGTGTGCGGCTGACAGCCTTGAAGAAAATGATGTTGCATTTACAAACAAGCAAATAGGCAGTTTCTATAAAGTGCTTGATTGGCTGAAAAGCAGCGGTTTGAATATACCTAAAGTACATATCCAAAGCAGTTATGGATTATTGAATTATCCAGAGCTTGAATGTGATTATATCAGAGTGGGTGTTGCTCTGTATGGTGTTTTAAGCTCTACTAATGACAAAACAAAATTAGAACTTGATTTAAGACCTGTACTTTCTTTGAAAGCAAAAGTTGTTTTAATTCGGAAGATAAAGCAGGGAGAAAGTGTTGGTTATAGCAGGGCTTTTACTGCAACCCGAGATAGTTTAATTGCCATATTACCAATTGGATATGCAGATGGTTTTCCAAGAAATCTGTCTTGTGGAAATAGTTATGTGCTGATTGGTGGACGGCAAGCCCCTATTGTCGGAAAAATCTGTATGGATCAACTTGCAGTTGATGTAACAGATATTCCCGATGTTAAGACTGGAAGTATTGCAACGCTGATTGGTAAAGATGGAAAGCAAGAAATTACAGCACCGATGGTAGCTGAAAGTGCAGAAAGCATAACCAATGAATTGTTAAGCCGTATGGGACAGAGATTAAATATTATTCGTAGAGAGTAAAAGTGCAAAAGAAAAGGGGCTGTAAAAAAACTCCCCTGACAGAAAAATCGCCCAGACCGTGAGGTCTGAGCGATTTTTTGGTATAATTAATTATGCTACTAAATAACAAT
>CADAVS010000128.1 GCA_902791425.1 uncultured Ruminococcus sp. | reverse complement strand
CAGTCGGTTTACGTCTTTTGCGTAGACGGTCTTACAGGATTTCGTGAGGCAATAAGCTCGGTATATCCCAAAGCCCAAATTCAGCGCTGTATCATTCACCAGATACGGTCTTCGACTAAATTTGTAAGCTATAAGGATATTAAAAAACTGATGTCCGACCTGAAAACCGTTTATCAGGCGATAAACGAGGAGGAAGCGCTGAATAACCTCATGAAATTCAAGGAAACATGGGGAAAGACCTATCCCTCCTGTGTGAAAAGCTGGGAAGAAAATTGGGACATTTTAAGCACATTTTTCGCATATCCGGCAGAGGTTCGTAAGATAATATATACGACGAATATCATTGAGGGTCTAAACCGACAGTTCCGAAGCATTACCAAAACGAAGCCGTCGTTTACGAATGACGATTCTTTGCGCAAAATGCTGTATTTGGCGTCGAAAAAAATTGTCGAACACTGGACGGCGAGATGTCGAAATTGGGATCAGGTTTTAAATCAGCTTGATATCATGTTTTCAGAACAAAAGGTCGGTTGATTTGCCTTTGAAATTAGTATGCTCCGTATGCCGTTATTCACACGTGCGGTGCGCATACCGTCATACAGCATAGAGCGAGCAGTTAATACGGGCAAATGAATCCCTCAGTTTTCTAAACGGAAAACCATATTTGTTATCTGTTTTCTTATCTGTTTTCTTATCTGTTTTCTTATCTGTTTTCTTATCTGTTTGGATCCCTTTTTACACAAAATTTTCCGAAGTGCCGCTAAAAACATGGCTGATATGCGGTTCTGTACATCCCCCGTTATTTGCTCTTTCATCTTTTTTGCAAATGCTGATACCTTTCACAAACCGTTGTAGATATGCAGCGTTTTGTGAGATTGTTTCAGCTCTGTCAGGATTTTGCATAATCAGACTACCTGTTAATTGTTCGTATAATTCAAGATTTTCCTCATTTAATGCCTTTCTGATTTCTTTATCATAGTTATTACGGTATTTATTCTCTATACCTGCTGTCATAGCCTTAATAGCCTTGTTTTTATGGTACTTATCTAATACAAACTTCGCGTTTGGAAGCCATTCTAAGCCTTTTTGAATCCAACCTCCGCCATCGGCGTGCAAATATATTTTAGTTTCATCAAGTATATATCGCTTATTGATTTCATCTAACACCTGTTCCCAAAAATCATCATTGTTTTTACCGTATTCGCTAATGTGAAATACATTTTTACACAATTTTCTTTTGCCTATTGTTTCTATACCCTCATACACGCTGACAAGCGGAACTATGCTCTTTTTACCGCCGATAAGTGTTACATGAGCCTCATCCGCATCAATATGCAACTCTGAAACTGCCCGCTTTTCAGTGCTTTCTGTAATTTCAGCCCTACTTTCTCGCACGCAGTTCATTACGGTCTGTCGGCTTATTTTGCCGCCTGTAATATGCCGGCTTGCCTTTGCATAAGACATATCCTTTGCGCCTGTAGCAAGACTGCATAGCATATTTTCGCTTATTCTGTCCCGTTCATTAATGCCTACAGCTGTATCTGCAAGATATTCATATCCGCCTGAAGCTTTTTTGTAATAGGTTCGCTCAAATTCAACCTGAACGTAAGAAAACAATATGCTTCTTCTGTCTCCATGTCTTTCAACGCTATAGCCCTCAGCTTTTCGCTTTTTCTTGTCCCGTAATATTTCATTATCTATCTGCTCAATAAAGAGCTTCACAAGGCTTGTTGCTAAATTTTGCGTTTGCAATTTGATTTTCTCTTCTGTCTCGTAAAGTTTTTCACTTTCTTTAAATATTTCTCCGATATTTTTGATGAAATCTTCCGCTATTTGTGTTATACTGTTTTTCACAAGAGTATGCTTCCTTAGTGTTTTGGTCGTTCAACTTTATTAAAACACATTTTGGCATACTCTTGTACTATTTTTTCCTACATTTATTTTACACTAAGATTACAATATTATCAATTTTCAAAGTTGTGATGTGTAACGGACAAATCATAATCTGTTTCTTGAACTTTTCGGGCTTTCACCGTATTTGTTTTTATATTTTCTTGAAAAATATGCAATATCGTTGTAACCGCATAATTCCGCAATTTCCGCAATAGAAAGATTAGTATTGCTGATATAGTTTGAAGCGTGTTCTAATCTTATATTGTTTATATGAGTTGAAACTGTTGTGTTGAGCTGCGTTTTAAAAAGCCGTGCAATATATGATTCGGAAAAAGCAAACTTTTTAGAAAGCAAAGATAAAGAAAGCGGCTCATGATAATTTTGATTTATATAATGCAGAATGTCGGTTAAGGCTTTAGGATAATTTGAATAGTTAATATCGTTTGAGGAAAGAGTAAGAATTTTATAAATTTCATAAACAAGAAATAGTTTTGAAACGGAATCCGGAAGACTGAAAAATTCTTCACATTTTGCAAAGTGGCGCATAATACGATCAAAATTATCCGAAATATTATTTTTATAATCAATGGTGTAAAGGCGATACTGTTCTTGCTTAATGAAATTATTAAACCATGGATATTGAAGAGCCGGGCTCGCTTCTTCGTCCGATATAGTCAAATTCATATTTTCGGTGTAAGAAATATGAATAAAATAATACTCAATATAATTATCGGCGGCTGCGGTGTAATATGTGTTTTTAGGAATATATAACATATCGCCTTTTTCTATGGTAAAGGTTTCATTATTAAATTTAAAAACGGCTTTACCGCTAATAACAAAAATAAAAAGATGCGAATCTATCTTTCTGCCGTTATGCTCCCATCCGCTTTTTTGAACAAACTTTCCGAATTTTGTGGGTAGAGTATTAAATTTCACATCAAAGGTAAACACGAATGTCAGCTCCCTCTATTATAATAAAATAGTATAAGCCAGTCTAAATCCATTGTCAAGAATAATTCCCGATTATATAAAGTGAAATAAAAATAATTGGGATTTTAAATAGCCAATATTGAACTGCTTTTGTACTAAAATGACTATATTTAATGATTTTTAGCTGTATGTTATAAACTGATATGCACGAATTTTTGAAAACAATTGCAACAAATGGAAATACAAGAAAAATTTCAACGCTTTGTTCATTATAGTACAAAAACAGTATAATATAGTCTATTGTTGAAATTAAGTAATGATTGTATAATATAGATAATGAAATACAAGATCTTTTAATAAAGGTTGTATGCCTATGAATGAATTTATTTTGCACAGATCGGAATGTAATCCGATTATCAGACCGGAGGACTTCCCGGTTTCGGCAGACAGTGTTATGAATTGCGGGCAGGCTATGTATAAAGGAAAAATAGTTTTGTTGATTGCCGTAATATACAGGGGGCTGTTAAACGGCGAGAAAACCGGAATACATGTGGGTTTTAGTGAGGATGGTATCCATTTTCAAATAAATCCGGAGCCTTTGTGCCGACATACGGATTGGTGCGGTTTGGTCGGAAATTTTGACTGTTGGGTAATTGATCCGCGCCTTACGCAGATAGGCGATACATATTATATAGTTCGACCCGGGGAGGGACCTAACGGACCGTGTGCATTGCTCGAAAAAACCGTGGATTTCAAAACCGTGGAATTTATTGATTGCATTGCACTTCCAGCAAACAGAGTGCCGTGCCTTTTCCCCGAAAAAATCGGCGGATATTATGTAAGGCTCGACCGACCTTTCAATCAGCATGAGAATGAAGAACCCGAATGTGTTCCTGATACAGAAAAACTGAAAGCGGGAATATGGGTTTCTTATTCCCCGGATCTCGTTTTTTGGGGTAAGCACAGACCGCTTATTTATCCCGAAGCGATCCCGAACTATGCTAACTGGAAAATGGGACCCACTCCGCCTATAAAAACAAAAGATGGCTGGCTTGAAATAATACACGGCGTATATAAAGAAAACGGAGAGTTTTGTTATTCTATCAGGGCAATGCTTTTGGATCTTGAAAATCCGCAGAAAATTATAGGCGTTACAAGAGATTGGATATTGACCCCCACCGAGCCGTATGAAACAAACGGGCGCGTTGATAATGTTGTATTCCCGTGCG
>CADAVS010000127.1 GCA_902791425.1 uncultured Ruminococcus sp. | reverse complement strand
GGAATTTGAAAAAATGAAAATTTCTATTGATGAACAGGATAACGATAAGGCTGCCGCAATTACAACCGGTGTTGATGCCGGTAAGTATGATGTCATAAAAGAAAGCGGATATGCAAAAAATCCAATTACTTTTAAAGATTTGTTTACTATGAGTGCAGGACTTGATTATAATCTCGGTGCAGATTACATAAAAAATGCAATTAACGAAGGTAAAAAAACGACAAGAGAGATTGTGGGCGCACTTTCAAATACAGTTCTTGGATTTGAACCCGGAACAAGATTTAGATACAGTCTTTGTCACGACGTGTTTGGGGCACTGATAGAGATTTTGTCGGAACAAAAATTGGGAGAATATATGAAAGGGCATATATTTGAGCCATTGAATATGAACAATACTTTTTTTGGGGTGCCTAAAGATGAAGAAAAACTTGCAAAAATGGCTTCAAGGTATGTTTATGACGAGAACCGAACCCCACAAAGAGTACCCCTGGAATGTGTATTTAATTTGACTGAAGAATATGAAAGTGGTGGTGCAGGTCTCACTTCTTGTACTGAGGATTATGCATTATTTCTTGATGCACTTGCTTGTGGGGGTATAGGTAAAAATGGTAATAGAATTTTGAACTCGGAAACTATTGAACTTATGGGAAGAAACCATCTAAAAGACAGGCAGCTTGAAGATTTTTATCAGTTAAGACCTGGATATGGCTATGGCTTAGGAGTCCGTACTCATATTGATAAGACACAAAGCGGTTCCCTTAGTCCTATTGGAGAGTTTGGCTGGGATGGGGCAGCCGGTGCTTTTTCGTTAGTTGATACCCAAAATAAACTATCGCTTACATATTTTCAACACATTCATGGTTGGGATATTAGAATTCAGTCAGAAATACGTAATGCATTATATAAATGCATTGATTAAAGAATTCTATTAATATAGAGACTTTTAATATATAATTTGAGATAGAATAATAGAGCAGAAAAAAGGTGAGTTTTATGACATAGCTACACATGAAAATGGTGATTTCAAAATTGTATTCAAAGACTTCGAAAATTATACCATAAGTAAATTAAGCCATGAACATCGTGAATTTTTGGTGATTTGGTTGGCGATATATTCCGGATATTAATTAAAAACTTGATGCTTAAAGTGTTTTAAGTATTCTTGTTCATACAAATGAAAATTATATAAAAAGATATGAAAATGGTTATCCTGGAAAAACAGAATTAGGAGGGAAAATATAATGAAATTTTCAGAAAAATTTATTAAAGCCGACGACGCGTTATGTGATTTTGAAAATCATGTCAACGCACCATATATGAGAAAAAAATTTAATATTCCTTTTAAACCAAAAAAAGCAGAAATAACAATATGTGGTCTTGGATTTTACGAGTTGTATATTAACGGGAAAAATATAACAAAGGGACCACTTGCACCTTATATAAGCAATACCGATGATGTGTGTTATTATGATAATTATGATATAACGGATATTCTTACCGAGGGTGATAACGCAGTAGGAATACTTTTGGGGAATGGATTTCGCAATTGCTTTGGCGGTGCTGTGTGGGATTTTGAAAAGGCATCTTGCCGTGGTGCAGTTACGGCTGCACTCTGCATAGAGGCTGAATGTGACGGCGAAAGCTTTGAACTTGAAGCTGACGAAACCTTTAAAACTCATCCGTCACCCATAACCTTTGACGATTTGCGAATGGGATGCAGATACGACGCGCTGCTTGAGACAGATAATTGGTGCGGTGTGGATTTTGACGATTCGTTATGGGAATTTGTGAAAAAGGAAAAAACACCGAAGGGTGAGGCAAGGTTGTGCAAAGCCGAGCCCATAGTAATCACCGAAGAACGTTTGCCTGTTGATGTGAAACATTATGACAGACTGCCGTTTGCCTATGAAACAAATGCACCGGATGCAAAACCAAGAGAGGGATGCGTCAGAGATAACATTTATGTATTCGATTTCGGTGTAAATACAGCAGGCGTGACAAAGCTTAAAGTAAACGGGAAAAGAGGACAAAAAATAGTTATTCGTCACGCTGAACATAATTGTGGCAACAATTTCGCGGTAAATACAATTGGTTTTTTCAGAAATGAAGAAATGATAGACCATTATACCAATTATAACCAGGTGGATGAGTATATATGTAAGGGTGGCGAGGAGGAATTTGTTCCGAAATTCAAGTATGATGGCTTCAGGTACGCCTATGTTGAAGGTTTAGAACCGCAACAGCTGAGAAATGATACTCTTACATACCTTGTTATGAATTCTGATGTGAAATCAAGAGCCGGATTTGAATGTTCTGATAATGTGCTGAATAAATTGCAGGAATGTACACGTCGCTCCGATTTGGCAAATTTCTATTATTTCCCAACCGATTGCCCGCACCGTGAGAAAAACGGATGGACAGGCGACGCATCAATGTCTGCAGAGCATATGCTGCTTAATCTGACTGTTGAAAATAGCCTTAAGGAATGGCTCTTTAATATAAAAAAAGCACAGAATACCGATGGTGTACTGCCGGGAATAGTTCCCACAGGCGGCTGGGGCTTTGAATGGAGTAACGGCCCGGCATGGGACAGCGTGTGTGTAAATCTGCCGTATTATATATATAAATATACCGGGGATACATCGGTTATTGAAGAAAACGTTTCTTTGATAATGCGCTATCTTTGTTATATATCATCAAGACGCGATGAGCGGGGGCTTATCGCTGTAGGATTGGGAGACTGGGTAGATCCATTTCAAGCAACAAAAGGGTATGTTTCAGCACCGTTGGAGCTTACAGACAGCGTTATGGTTTACGATACGGCAAAAAAGGCGGCATATTTATTTAAAAAGATAGGTAGAAATAATGAAAGTGAATATGCCGAAAGACTTGCAACGGAACTGCGTTCGGATATAAGAGAGCATTTAATTGATAAAAACACAATGACCGCCGCAGGAGATTGTCAGACCTCCCAGGCATTTATGCTCGAAGCCGGAATCTTTAATGAGGATGAGCTTGAGAAAGCACAGAAAAGACTTGTTGAGATAATTCATCGTGACGGAGATATAAATGCGTGCGGTATGATTGGAGTTAGGCATATATTCCATGCTTTGACAGAATCCGGAGAAAGCAATCTTGCATATAAGATGATTACCGCAAAGAGCAGAACGGGCTACGGCTATTGGATAGAGAACGGTGCAACATCCTTATGGGAATCCTTTAAGGATAAGGATGAACCATATACTGATTCGAAAAATCATCATTTCTTAGGAGATATAAGCAGCTGGTTTATACAAGAGCTTGCAGGTTTAAAGCCAAATCCGAAAGTAGACGATATACGGTATTTTGAAATTTCGCCTCATTTCATAGATGAGCTTGATTATGCAAAGGCTTATTATGAGTCTCCGTTCGGTAGAGTAAGCGTTATATGGACAAGAAACGAAAAAACGATAAAGCTTGATGTCTCCATGCCTGACGGCACATACGGAAAAGTTGTTTTAAATGACGGATACAGCTTTGAAAACGAAGATGCTGTTGCGGATTTAAATGGTGGAGAATATAGCTTTGTAATAAAAAACAATGTTTGATTTATAATTTTGAATCAATATTGGGATTTGTTCTTTGATTTGGCTCAAAAAGTTTAGATTTGCAGCCGGAAAATCCAAATGTTTTATATATGGGGATAATCATACGAATTTGATATTTACATCGATAATATTATGATCTGTGAATGTGATATTACAGATGAAAACACCGCATATGAAATAATCTCTATAGCCGAAAGCTTGATAACTTGCTTGTACATATACCATATTTGTTTATGTTTTAGGAAGAGGTAATTATATGAATTTCACAAGACTTCAAAATTGTATGGATAGACTCGTGTCAGATTACAATGTTCCCGGAGTAGATTGCATTGTTAATATAGAACACGAACAGGTATTTAGGTATTTTAACGGTAAAAGTGATATTGAAAACAACAAGCCTGTGCAGGGCGATGAACTGTATATAATTTTCTCGATGACAAAGATGCTCACTTGTACGTGTGCATTGCAATTGTTTGAACAGGGTAAATTTTTAATGAGTGATCCCATCT
>CADAVS010000126.1 GCA_902791425.1 uncultured Ruminococcus sp. | reverse complement strand
GGTCAGGGCAGGTCAGGCAAACAGCCACAAGAATATGGGATGGGAGATTTTTACCGATAAGGTCATAGAAATCTTAAATCAAAGAGAGGAGCCGATTGTATTTTTGTTGTGGGGTGCCAACGCAGGCAGAAAGACGGAATTGATAACCAATCCAAAGCACAGGATTTTAAGATGTGCACACCCAAGTCCGCTCTCTGCTTACAATGGATTTTTTGGTTGCGGTCATTTTAAAGCCGCAAATGAGTTTCTGATTGAAAACAATAAAACTCCGATTGATTGGAGCCTTAAATAAATAATAAAAGCATAGCGGCTGCTATGCTTTTTGTGTGTAGAATTTTTTTCAATTTATCTTAGTTAAAAAGTTACAATGTTACGCAATTTTGTTCATCTTTGCAGCGTATTGGCTCTTTCTTCTTGCAGCAGTATTCTTATGAAGAATACCCTTAGCAACAGCCTGATCAGTCTTTTTAACAACTAAACCATAAGCCTCGGAGGCAGCTGCCTTACCATCTTTCAAAGAAGCCTCAAATTTTTTGATAGCTGTCTTAAGCTGAGATTTAAGCATCTGATTTCTGAGAGTCTTTGTCTTGATAACCTTAACTCTTTTCTTAGCTGATTTGATATTAGGCATAATTTCACCTCCAAACAATAAATCTTGATTTCACATCAGTATTTAACATTGTAACACTTTTTCTTGTAAAAAGCAAGCATTTTTTTAAATTTTTTTAAATTTTTTTATATTACATATTTTTTTCGTATTTTTAAATAATATTAATAAAAATTAATACTTGAAAGGACGTATATTATGGGTGCAAATAATAACACTTCAAGATGTGATTTGGCAATAGAGGCACACGAGATGCTTGCGGCAGGCAGCTCGGGCGATTTTTCCATAGATGGAGTTTCGGTGGTGCAGGAGGAAGTTAGTCAATTTATCAAGGTGACGAGGGTGGCTGTTGACAATGATAACGGAGCAAGACAGTTGGGCAAGCCTATCGGAAGTTATATTACAATCGAGATGCCCAATAGGTTTTACGGCAGGCAGGGAATATATGAAGATGTATGTAAAAGATGTGCGGAGGAGCTAAAAAATTTGACAGAGAATAAACTGTCTGATGCAGACGAAACAGTGCTTGTTGCAGGCTTGGGTAACAGACGAATTACCGCAGACGCTCTTGGACCTAAGGTAGTCGGTTCTCTTATGATAACACGTCATTTAAAAAGGTATATTCCCGACGAAATAGACGAGGGAGTAAGACCTGTATGTGCAATAGCCCCCGGTGTTTTGGGTACAACGGGTATGGAAACCGAAGAAATCATAAGGAGCCTTACAGAGGAGGTTAAGCCTAAGCTTGTAATTGTGATAGATGCACTATGCTCCGGGAATATGGACAGAATTAATACGACAATCCAAATAACCGATACAGGTATAACGCCGGGCGGAGGAGTAGGAAATAAAAGAAAGACAATAAACAGCGATACCTTAGGTGTACCTGTGATTGCAATAGGTGTGCCGACAGTTGTTGATGCCGCCACAATTGCCGTTGCAGGACTTGATGCAGTATCGAGTAATGAGGCGAATGACTCCGCTTATGAGGAAGGGTATGTCAGGTCGGTTTTTGAAGAAAGGTTTGGCAATATGATAGTTGCCCCCAAAGATGTGGATAGTGTTATAACCGATATTGCCTCGGTAATTGCCAACGGAATAAATATATCTCTCCACGAGGGAATAACATTGAGTGATATAGACAGATATGTTTAAAAATATACGCATATTGCCCGGCAATATGCGTATATTTTATATTTCTTTTTTAATGGAAACTCCTATGCTTGTGAGTTTTTTTTCAAAGTCCTCATATCCACGCTCTATGTGTTCGATTTCGTCAATTTCGGTTTCACCCTGAGCACCGAGAGCAGCAATTACCAAGGCGGCCCCTGCACGCAGGTCGGTGGCACGAACCTTTGCACCGCTCAATTTTTTTATTCCGTCAATCACGGCTGTTCTTCCGTCGATTTTGATTTTCGCACCCATTCTCAACAGCTCGGGAACGTGCATAAATCTGTTTTCAAAAACAGTTTCGACAACAACACCTGTGCCGTCAGCTACACTCATCAGCGACATAAACTGTGATTGCATATCTGTCGGAAACCCGGGATATGGCAAGGTCTTTATGTCGACTGTTTTAAATTTTTCGCAGGGTACTATTTCTATACTGTTGGAATTTTCGTTAATAGTAAAGCCCATTTCCTTGAGCTTTGCCGTTACGGGCTTTAAGTGGTCGGGGATAACATTGTTGATTGTGAGATTGCTTTTTGTGATTGCCGATATAGCCATAAAGGTACCTGCCTCTATGCGGTCGGGAATTACAGTATGCTGCGTGGGTTTTAGATTTTTCCTTCCTATTATTTTTATGGTGTCTGTGCCTGCACCGATTATTTCCGCACCCATCTCACATAAGAATGATGATAAATCAACGATTTCAGGCTCGCCTGCAGCGTTTTCGATTATTGTTTCACCATCTGTCATAGATGCGGCGGTCATTATATTTTCTGTTGCACCTACGCTGGGAAAGTCCAAATATATCTTTGCAGGCTGAAGTTTTTTGCATTTCAGTTCAACATAGCCGTGACCCTGTTTGATTTTTGCCCCCATAGCCGAAAACCCTTTAAGGTGTAAATCAATAGGTCTTGCACCTATCTGACAGCCGCCGGGCAGAGGAATACGAACCTTGCCGCATTTTGCCAGCAGAGGTGCAATTATCAAAAAAGATGCCCTTAATTTGTTCACCAATTCCAATGGTAATTTTTTATCCGTCAGGTTTTCGCTGTTTATATGAAGTGTACCATTATCGTTGACTATTTTTGCACCTGATATACTCAACAATTCGCACATATTTTTTGTGTCCGAAAGATTTGGTATATTAGATATTACATTGTCGCCGTCTGCAAGCAATGCCGCCGCCAAAATAGGAAGTGACGCGTTTTTTGAACCGCTGATGTTTACAGTTCCTCCGATATTTGTGCAGGGCTGTATTGTGTAATGTGACATTGGACTTCCTCCTGAGTATTCTTTTATGTAGATTTAACTCGGCACAAAAATCTTATCATTATTAATATAGTTTTTATAATTTAAAAAAATATATACATATAAATAAAAAAGCACGGAAATCGGCTTCCGTGCTGAGTGAAATATAAAATTATTTCTTTTTAGTTGCAGTTTTCTTGCTGTCAACCTTTGCGGGTTTTTTAGCAGCCTTCTTTTCGGCTTTTGGCTTTTCTGTTTCAGCCTTAGCTTTTTCTGTTTTGGCAGGTACAGCCTTTTTTGCGACAGGTTTTTCTTCCTCAGGAACTATTGAGCAAATAGCTTCAGCGGCGGTCAAATCACCAACTGCATCTATGTTGCCTGATGCTATGCCTGATGCCACATCAACTCTGCCGTCAATCAATTTGTTGAATGTGAGGTATGAAAGGGAAATTGCAACACTGTTGTCACGGTAATCATATGGCTCGATACTGAGATTTCCGTACTCATATTTTATATAGAAAATACCTGAGCAATCCTTATTTGTAAGTTGAACCTGAACAGCAAAGAAGTCTTTATCGGTCGTGATTTTTGCATTTCCGTTTATACGCTCACTTATTTTGTCAAATGCCTGTATGAATGTCATAGTGTATCACCCTCCTTATTTATTAGATTTCATACATATGATGTAATGGCTATATTATAAATTATAAATATTAAAAAGTCAATACATTTACAAAAATTCCCAAACAAACAGAAATGTTTAAGAATATTAATAAGTAAAAAAGGGATTGTAAAAATCAGTAATTAGTGATATAATAGTATGGTCACATACTAACATTATAATAGGATTATTGTACTTAGGGCATCCTAAATAGGTAAAAACGCATTCTCGGTTTTTGCCTATGCCCTTGTGCAGCAGATTTTGTTAGTGTGTGACAACCTTAACAATTACAGGAGATATGCGTTTTTCGGTGCATAGCTCTGTAATATGGGTTATGCACTTTTTAATTTGGAGGGATTTTTAAATGAAAAAACGAATTTTATCAATGCTGCTTACTATCTGTATGCTTGCTACAATGATTTCAAGCATTCCGA
>CADAVS010000125.1 GCA_902791425.1 uncultured Ruminococcus sp. | reverse complement strand
ATCATTAAGTCTTTTGATTATGAGGGCAATGTACTTTGACATATCAACCTCGTGATACCACTCAGCATCTTTAAGCTCGGGTCTGCGGTACACAAGATTGGTGGTAAATACCGCATTAATAAGACCTGTGTTGTATGCTTCGTTAAACTTTTCTATCCCCTCTGTGAACAGACCAAAGGTTGAGAAAACAATAACCTTCTTAGCATTTCTTTTCTTGAGCTCCGTTGCAACATCAATCATTGACTCACCGGAAGATATCATATCGTCAACCACAACAACATTTTTGCCTGCAACGTCGTTGCCTAAGAACTCGTGTGCGACAATGGGGTTTTTGCCGTTTATAACAGTAGAATAGTCACGTCTTTTATAGAAGGTACCCAAATTTGTGCCAAGCACTGAGGAATAGTACATACATCTTCCCATAGCACCCTCATCAGGAGATATAAACATTGTGTTATCCTTGTCCAGGATTACATCTTTATCATACTTAAGGCACGCCTTTATCATTTGATAAGTAGGATATACGTTTTCAAATCCGCAAAGGGGAATTGCGTTTTGCACCCTTGGGTCGTGAGCATCAAAGGTAATAATATTGGTAACACCCATACTTTCAAGCTCCTCAAGCATCAATGCACAGTCAAGAGATTCTCTCGCAACTCTCTTGTGTTGACGGCCCTCATACAGCATAGGCATAATAACTGTGATTCGTCTTGCCTTTCCGCCCATCGCTGAGATAACTCTCTTTAAATCCTGATAGTGATCGTCAGGACTCATAGGTCTTTTCTCGCCATACATTTCATAGGTAACGCCATAGTTAAATGCGTCCATTATTATGTATATATCATATGTTCTAATAGAATGAAGGATCATCGCCTTAGCTTCACCGGTACTAAATCTCGGACAATTTATAGGTATTACAAACGACTCAAATGTGTCGTCAATAATATCCTCATTAAACTTCTTAAGATGCTCATTGACTTTACAAACCAACTCCTCACATCCGTCCATACCGATTACACCTAATCTACCAAGTCTGTTCTCTTTTAAAGAATCAACTGACCCCATCTCTGTACACCAAACCTTTCTGTTTTAATACTTTATATATAATTAAAATTTACTTTTTATTTGCACTGTGATTTGATAAAAGCTCATACCTTATATTCCATAGCTTCTGCGACATATCAACATAATATTCGTGCGGGTTTTCAAACCTCTTAACTTCATCCCAAATATTGTCTATATTGCTTTCGCAATACTTCTTTATCTCATCGAGAGAAGGTGACTCATACACACATTTTCCCTTTTTAAATATAGGCACCTGTAATTCCTTTGCGACAAAATCCGTGATGGTCTTTCTCTTCCAAGTATTGTTCGGGTCAAAAATCTCATACTCGCCATCAGAGTCTATAACCTCATCATACGTTGTCAACACATCAGCCAAGGCCTTGCCTGTTTCCTTTGAGAATAGCCTGTACGGCTTCTTAAAATACGGCGTTGTAATTTTAGAAACATTTTCACTTATCTTAATTTTAGGAATAATACCGTTTTCGTCTTCCATAGCAACTAGCTTGTATACACCGCCGAAAACAGGCTCCGATTTAGAGGTGATAAGTCTTTCTCCTACTCCAAATGAATCTATGCACGCACCCTGTCTTAATATATCTCTGATAATATATTCGTCAAGGGAATTGGAAACAACAATTTTAGCGGTTTCCCAACCTGCCTCGTCAAGAATTTTACGGCATTTTTTTGTGAGATACGTAATATCGCCGCTGTCAATTCTGATACCGCAATTCGTAATCCCCATAGGCTTTAAAACCTCATCAAATACTTTAATCGCATTGGGAAGTCCGCTTTTTAAAACATTATAGGTATCAATCAACAGAGTACAATTTTCAGGATATGTTTCAGCGTATGCCCTAAACGCATCATACTCATTATCAAAAGACTGCACCCAACTGTGAGCCATAGTGCCGAGAGCAGGGACTTCAAACATTCTGTCCGAAATCGTGCAGGCAGTACCGCACACTCCACCAATATAAGCCGCCCTTGCACCATAAATCGCACCATCATATCCTTGGGCACGGCGAGAGCCAAACTCCATAACGGGTCTGCCGTTTGCAGCACGGACAATGCGATTACTCTTTGTGGCAATCAAGCTCTGGTGGTTCACGGTAAGCAATATCATTGTTTCGATAAACTGTGCCTGAATAATAGGACCTCTGACAGTAACTATAGGCTCATTAGGGAAAATCGGTGTTCCCTCAGGAATTGCCCACACATCACATTCAAACTTAAAATTTGCCAAGTAGTCCAAAAAGTCCTCATCGAACATATTTTTAGAGCGTAAATACTCAATA
Organism: uncultured Ruminococcus sp.; assembly: GCA_902791425.1. GTDB lineage: Bacteria > Bacillota > Clostridia > Monoglobales > Monoglobaceae > UMGS1820. Next base: position 1,952 of record CADAVS010000125.1, on the reverse strand, counting down.
TCCTCAGGCTCAAATTTAAGATTTTTTAAATATTCAATTAACTGCTCCACCCCTGCCATAACAGCAAATCCGGCTCCGTCAGGAACTTTGCGAAAGAACATATCAAAATAAGCTATTTTATCTTTCATTCCTTCTTTAAAATAGCCGTTTGCCATTGTCAATTCGTAAAAATCCGTAAGCATTGTATAGTTCATTTATACTCATATCCTTTGTAAATAAATTACCGCCTTTACAGTATACCATTTGTGGCAATAAAAAACAAGCATTTGAATTAAAAACTTGACATTTTTTTTAAATTTCGTTATCATTTGTTTATGATTGTTCAAAAAAATACAAAATTTCATTCAAAATCACTATAAATCGAAGAAAATTATGGAGATTATCATTATGAAGCACCTCGCTTTTATATCAATATTGTTAATAATTGTAATTATACTCTCTTTGCCTGTTATTTTAAACATAAACAAAAGCAAGCAGAATACAGCAGAGATATATTGCGGAGATGAACTATTGTACTCCATAGATTTATCAAAGGTGACCGAGCCGTACGAAATACCAATTGAAAACGGAGAACACTCAAATACTGTTTTGGTAGAAAATAATAAAATATCAATGAAGTCAGCGAACTGTCCCGATAAATTATGCGTCAGACAAGGTGCAATATCCCATAGCATACTTCCCATTGTCTGCCTGCCAAACAACATTATAATAAAAATAACAGACAATAAAAATAATTCGGCAGACGCAGTAAGCAGATAAATTATATATCCCAAAGGAGGTTCAATAAAATAGAAACCAAAAAACTTCAATCAACATCAAAAACAAAAAGGATTGCATTTTCCGCTATCTTATGTGCAATTGCTCTGACAATATTTACAGTAGAGGCACAACTGCCGGTATTGCTCCCTATACCGGGAATTAAGTTGGGGCTTGCAAACATTGTCACATTGTTCGCCCTATTGTATCTTCCGCCAAAGGATACATTTTTTATCCTTATAGGCAGAATTTTGCTGGGCAGTATGTTTGCAGGCAATCCGTCAATTCTCCTTTACAGCTTAACAGGCGGCATATTTTCGCTGATTATAGAGATATTGCTCCTTAAATTGACAGGGCGTAAGTTCATTGTTGAGATAAGTATTTCAGGTGCATTGACACACAATATTACACAGCTACTATGTGCGGCTTTGATAACACACAGCACCGCCGTATTTACTTATCTGCCAATTTTACTTGTTGTCGCCATTTTGACGGGAGCTTTATGCGGATTATGTATTTTAGGGATTGACAAACGCTTTTCATCTGATATAATTAAAATATTAAATAAAAATAGAAAATAAGGAATAAATAAGGAATATATTTATGTTTTTAAATACTTTTATCGGAAAAATAATATCCACATTTATAATCTCAATGGTTCCGATTATTGAACTCCGCGGAGCTATACCATTCGGAGTCGCTAACGGCTTGCCGTTATTATTGGTATGCTTTATATCTATAATAGGCAATATTATACCCGTACCCTTCGTAATTCTTTTTATCAGAAGAATTTTCGAATGGCTGAGGACCAAGAACGAAAAATTGAATAATCTTGTTCTAAGATTTGAGGAACGTGCAATGAGTAAGTCCAAGCTGGTTCAGCGATATACTTTTTGGGGACTGTTTTTGTTTGTGGCAATTCCCCTCCCCGGAACAGGTGCCTGGACAGGCTCTTTAATTGCCGCAATGCTTGAAATCAGACTGAAAATAGCAATTCCCGCAATTCTTTTAGGACTGTTTTGTGCATCAATTATTATGTCTTGTATTTCATATGGCATTGGTGCATTGTTATTCTTTTAAAATAAATTAAATTTTTTTAAAAATGTAGTGTTAAAATAGATATGTTACATTAAAAAATGACAACAACCAAAAATTGTGGTAAAATAGTTTCGACTAAAAAACAAATCCACAAAAGA
>CADAVS010000124.1 GCA_902791425.1 uncultured Ruminococcus sp. | reverse complement strand
TCGCAAATAAGCGATTACAATATTGCTCCTTAGCTCAGCCGGTAGAGCGCATGACTGTTAATCATGATGTCGTCAGTTCGAGCCTGACAGGAGCAGCCAAGATAAAAAAGTCGACATCTTCGAGAATTTCGAAGATGTCGATTTTTTTGTTTTTAATTATTTGGCAATAACACTTGACAAATTGGCAAGAACGTGATATGATGTATTTAGTCAGTAAAGGAGGTACTATATATGGGAAAGGAATTAGGTCAAAGAATCTTAAGTGCTATACGAATAAGAGGCATTTCTCAAAAAGAGTTAGCTGCAACGATCGGGGTTACCGAGGGAGTTATTTCAAGATATGTATCCGGTGAACGTGATCCTAAACCTGAAATGATTGCGAATATAGCCACTGCATTGCATACTACATCAGATTATTTGCTTGGCATTGAAAAGGATGATTTTGATTATCCGAGAGTTCGCAGGTTGATTGCTCGAAATGCATCATCTATGACGGAGTTGGAAAAGAAAGAACTTATCAATGCTTTGTTTGGGGAGGAATAACAAGTGGGAATATCTTTATCTCATCGTAGATATGAAGAAATAAAAAGAATAATAGTTGATTTATTTGTCAAGTACGATGTGACTTGCGTACCGGTAAACGGATTTGAGTTGGCTACAAAAATGGGAATTAAAATTATTCCGTATTCCGCCATTCCTTTTACAAAGAGATATTTGCTTTTCAAAAAAAGCGAAGATGGATTTTGTGCAGAGAAAACACTTGGAGAATGGTATATCTACTATAATGATGAAATGGATTACGGTCGCATAAATAATACTATTATGCACGAAATCGGCCACATTGTTTTAGATCATAGTGAAGATAGTGAACTTGCCGAAAAAGAGGTGCGGTTCTTCGCAAAATATGCGCTTGTACCACCTGTTCTTGTGCACAAGTTAAAGCTGAATGATCCATATGACATAGCTGATGTTTTTGATGTGAGCTTTGAGGCTGCTTGTTATGCGTTGTCTTACTACAGGAAATGGCTCCAATATGGTTCTAATGATTATACAGATTATGAAGTCAAGTTACTTCATTTATTCGAAATAGCGTAAAGGATGGTGATGTTAATTGATTGTAAAAAATAAAAAGCACATCAATAAACTGTTGGCGCAGTGAATTGATATGCTTCTCGGCAGAATATGCTATTACATATTCCTTTTGGGTACGAATATGATAGCATATTTCTGTCTCTTTGTCAATCCGTTTGGGCGAAAAATTTTGCCTGCCCGGATCGGTTTCTGCTTTGGGCAAGCAGAGAAAGGGACATAAATATGTCTAAAGAAAACAGCACCCGCAATGGGTGCAAGGATGTTTTTCACGCATTTTTGGTAAAAAATGCGCAGTTTGATACCGAACTTGAAATCCCGTGTATCAAACCGGAAAGCAGTATTCCGCAAAAGCTGATTCCATTTTCAAAGGCAGTTGGCGGTACGGATTACAATTGCTTCGTTCACTTCTATGAGGACGATGCAAACTTTGAAAGATTATGGAATAATCCACAGAAGTATCTGCCAGTCCTACATAAATACAAGGGCGTTATCACGCCGGATTTCAGTCTGTATCGTGATATGCCGCTTGTAATGCAGCAGTGGAATACATACCGAAGCCGAGCAATCGGTCATTGGTTGCAGGAAAATGGTATCCCGGTAATACCGAATGTTCGGTGGGGAGATGAACGAACCTACGACCTATGCTGTGCGGGCGTACCGAGAAACAGCACCATCGCCATTGGCTTCCACGGCTGTATCAAGCTTTTGCAGGAACGACCGTATTTTATAAACGGTCTTGACTATGCAGTGCGAAAACTTCGCCCGAAAATTGTCATTGTTTACGGAACGGCACCAGAGTGTATCTTTGATAAATACCGAGAGCAAGGCATAGAAATCATGCAATTTGATAGCGTCTATATGGCTACTCACCGAAAGGCGGTGAGTGCCTAATGGGAGCTGGAATTCACGGCGGATTTGGAAACACAAAAGGTTCAACGAATGTTGATGTTGATACCGTATCAAAAAGCGTTAATGATGCTGGAGATGCAGATTTCAATAGTGGAGCAAATTTGCCTACTGATGATTCCCAATTAAAGCATATCTTTTCAAATCGTGAAGGTCATTTGAGTGATACGCCTGATAATCGAAAATTGCTGACCGATTTAGCAAACGATAAAAGCAAATTTGTCGGGACGGATAAGTACGGTAATTCATGGAATGCGGAAACGACAAGTGACGGTTCACAAAATTGGGTGCGCTATCAAAACGGTACAATAAACGAAGGCGGCAGAAATGCTACTCCTCGTACTTGGGACGATGAAACCGGTTACAATAATAATCCAGTGAAACGGAGGAAAAAGAAGTGAATAAATTTGAATTGTTTTGTATGGTGTTCTATGTTCTTGATGCTGATTGGGATGATACGAAAGATGCTGTTGTTGGTGAATACCTAAGTAGTGCAAATCCGTTCCTTTTTGCTGACATTGGTTCTGCCGATCCAACTGTTTTTGCACACTTTTGTGAGGTAATCAATAAAGAGATTACGGTTGAAACCAGTTATTCACTTGCACAAAAATATATTGCAGATTTGAATAACGAAAGTATCACAAAAGCGTTTTATACCATAAGTGAAGATGATTGGTTTGAAAGTGTTTCTGATTATCTCTCACAGGAGCATAAGGGGAGTAACTGATGTTTATTATGGCGGGGTGATTTCTCGCCCCGCTAAAAGTTCTTGATAGGAATATTATCAAATAGGAAAAGAAGGTGACCGGATGACCTATATAAAACAAGTTCGTGAATACTGTGAAAATCATAAGGGTACAATTATTGATGTTTCAAAAGTTAAAGACGAAGAATTTGCTGAGATTCCGTATAAAACGCTTTTGAAAATTCTTAATCGTTTGGAAGAAGAGAAAATTGTGACTTCGGTTTCAAAGGGCGTTTATTCTATCGGTAAACTCAAATCCGGCAGTCAGCCGAATGTGTTAAAGCAGTATGTTGGTAACGGCAGGGGCATGGTTTTCGGCTATATGCTTTACAACAGTATGGGAATTTCAAATTATCATCCGCTTATAACCGAGATTTATACCAACGCTATGTCATCGGCGCACAAGAATATTGAGAACTACCATTTAACAAAGGTTAATTTAGAATTTACTGATGAAGTAATTGAGTTTATTGTATTGTTGGAATTACTTAAAGATTTTTGTAATATAAAAGCGTGTAATGTTTTAAAATTAGATAGCGCTGTTTCAACTTTGTTAAATCGTTATTCAGATGAGCTTTTTGAAAAAGTTATAAAAGCAAAAGATTATCCTTTTTCAGTAATAACAATGCTTGAAAAGAAACTGAACGAAAAGGGCATTTCAAATCGTTGTAGAGATATTTATTGCAAGATTCATAATTGTGCTATTTCGGTGTTGTAAATTATAAAAGTCATTGTGCCATTTAGTGGTTGCTCAATCTTGAAAAGCAAAATCGAAAAAGACTGATTTTTTATCAAAATATCCATTGTGCTATTTCGGTGGAGAGGGTCATGAAAAAAGCAATTGCATTTTGCAATTGCTTTTTTCAGTTATATTCGCCTTGCGGCGAGTGATATTGCTGCGCAGTGATATTCAGCCTTTCGCTGAGTGATATTCGCTTCGCGAGTGCCCGTGCGAATATAATATCACTGTGAGCTTTAGCGAACAATATCACTTTTGCCGCAGGCAAAAGTATCACGCCGAGCACAGCTCGGCATATCACTTGGTTTACTTTATACATCAAAAAGAAAAACAGTAGGCTTGCAGAAGCAATTGTTATAACAGGAGTTTTTGACAGCATAAAATGATAAATCATCGGCTTTAAACAATGGATTTGTACAAAATAAGCGCCTTTGGAAGATTTCCTCCAAGGGCGTTTTCTTATTTATGCCTGCAAAAATACTGTTCATCGACATAATTCGACAGCTTTCTGCTGTACAAACATTTCTTAGCGAAAAATTAGCGCTAAACGTTTGACAACATCATTGACAAACCGCGCAACTCGGTGTACAATAAACTGGTGGTAAAAAATTCTTACCACAAATATTGAAAAATCGGCACCATTGGTGAAATGAGGAGGCGCAATGCAATGATAGTAAAATGCGGCGTTTTAGAGGGAGTTGCCGAAGACGAGGAACAAAATCTTATAAAAACCTACGGCTTGCGTTTCTATGAAAGCGGCAACGAAAACCACGGCTTAAAGCTTTGGGAGCATTTGTTTTTTGAGAAGGGAATTGCCGACCGTGCGGCAAAGCTTATTAACGAA
>CADAVS010000123.1 GCA_902791425.1 uncultured Ruminococcus sp. | reverse complement strand
GGACTTTATAACACCGTGAAAGAATACGGCGTGCCTCCCGAAGAGATATTGAGTCACGATTTCTTTTTTCAGAACACGGAAACTTTTTATGATTTTTATAGAAAATATTTTATCATTGAAGTAGAACCAAACAATGCTCACAAAGCGTTGGCAAAGCTTGAAAACAGGGGTAAACTCAAAGCAGTAATAACGCAAAACATAGATGGTCTGCATCAAAGAGCAGGCAGTAAAAATGTAATTGAACTCCACGGAACTGCAGAGAAATTTTATTGTGCCTCCTGCGGTAAAAAGGGCGATACAGACAAGGTCTTGTCAGAAATCAAAGCCAAGGATGTGCCGAGATGCGAATGCGGTGGCATTATGAAACCAAAGGTTGTTCTCTATGGCGAAAATCTCTATGACGGAGTTGCGGAGTCCGCCATAAGATACATCGAAAATGCTGATATGCTGATTGTTGGCGGAACTTCTCTTGCAGTGTATCCTGCCGCATCTTTTGTGAGATATTTCAGAGGCAAATATATCGTTATGATTAATAAGTCTGAAACGGAATACGATAACAATGCCGACCTGGTTATCAGAGAAAATATCGGCGAAGTGTTCAGACAAGTAATGGAAAAGATTGAGGGTTAATGTGATGAAGAAAGCACTATGTATTATATCAGTTCTGCTTTGCATACTGCTCACCGCTTGCGGAGATGCTACAAGTATTGGAATTATAGGCGGTGCAGACGGACCAACATCAATAATCGTCGCAGAAAAAGGAGAAAAAGCAATGTACGAACAAATTACGGCAGAGAATGCCAAAAAAATAATGGATTCAGGCGAAGAACATCTCATTTTAGATACAAGAGAACAGGACGAATTTGACGAGGGACACATTCCAAATGCAATCCTGATTCCATATACTGAAATTGAAAACAAGGCAATCGAGATGATACCCGATAAGGACAAGTTAATTCTTGTATATTGCAGGTCAGGAAGACGAAGTAAAATCGCAGCCGAAAGCCTTGCAAAACTCGGCTACACCAACGTAAAAGAATTTGGTGGAATCATTGATTGGCCTTATGAGGTGAAGAAATGAAAACTATAAAAATTACCGTTATGAAAATGGCACGGTATGATGATTTGATAGAAAAATATGAAAACCCAATTGAGCACACCTGCGATATGAGGCTCGGTCAGGAGTTTATTTCCGTTGGTGGCGAAAAGCCTGAAAATATGTGTGATTCTGCTTGGGAAAGTATGGAATACTTTGTGAAAGAACTTTCAAATGGTGGCGGAAATTTCTATGATGGCTGGATGAAAAACAAAAAGTCGGCTATGATTTCCTGTAATGACGGATTCAGACCGGTCAGTTTTTACATAGAAGTTATAAATGAAGGAGAAGATGTAAATGAAAAATAAAGGTAAGATAACAGTATCCATTATCGGAGTAGTTTTAAGCATCGCTTTGCTTGTTGTAAGCACAATTCTTGCAGAAGAGGCACTTATAAGCCCTGCTACTGCTACTGTGCTTATAATCATTTCAGTTATATTGGTTTTTATCGCAATTTTCTTTGCAGCAAAGGTAGATTACGAAACAGGCGTTTATGAATGCAGAAAGTGCGGACATACTTTTAAGCCTACATTTAAGGCATATATTTTAGGTGTGCATACACTAACTACAAGACACCTCAAATGCCCCGAATGTAACGAAAAATCCTGGTGTACAAGAAAGAAGATGAAGTAATATGAGCAAAATTGTTTTCTTTTGTATTCCTGCACACGGACACACGAACCCCACCTTGGGCGTTGTTAAGGAATTAGTTTCTCGCGGACATCAGGTGTGGTACTACTCATATCACATTATGCGTGAAAAAATCGAGTCGGCAGGTGCAACATTTATATCCTGTGACGATTATGATATGGAGCAGAAACTGAGTGCCAAAGACTCTACCCGTGTGGGAAAAGACTTAGCGTTCTCGACAAAGATTTTGGTAGATACCACTTTGGCTCTTGATGACAAGGTTTGCAAAGAGATGGCAGAGCTTAAGCCAGATTGTATAGTGGCAGATTCTATGGCATTATGGGGAAAAGCCGTTGCATTAAAGCACGGCATTCCTTTTGTTTCTTCAACAACAACTTTTGCCTTTAATCAACACTCGGCTAAAATTATGAAACAAGGTATCGGAGATTTGTTTAAGATGCTCTTTGCAATGCCAAAAACATCTAAACAAGTCAAACGGCTAAAGGATAAGGGGTATCCTGTTAATAATATTCTTGATATTATTGGCAATGATGATAACACCCACACGATTGTCTATACTTCTCCCGAATTTCAACCATGTTCAGAAACTTTTTCGGAAAAGTACGCATTTGTCGGGCCCTCGATTCGTCCTACAACTGAGGAAATAGAGAAAAAGAGGGATAAATTGATTTATATATCTATGGGAACTGTCAATAATGACATGATGCCTTTTTACAAATCTTGTATATCTGCCTTGACAAAAACAGATTATCAAGTGATAATGTCTGTTGGCAATTTGGTGTCAATCGAGGACTTTGGAAGACTCCCTGAAAATATATCAATTTTTTCACATGTTGACCAAATTTCCGTTTTGGAAAAAGCTGATGTGTTTGTATCACACTGCGGAATGAACAGTGTCAATGAAAGTTTATATTTTGAAGTTCCACTCGTTATGCTACCACAGACCTCAGAGCAAAAAGGTGTTGCCGAGCGAGTTTCGCAGCTTGGTGCAGGAATAAAACTTGATAAATCGGACGGGGCATCCGTTTTGAGTGCAATAAATAAAATATTAAGTGTTGACACCTATAAGCAAAATGCCAAGAAAATTGCTGAAGGTTTTAAAAACTCTTCAGGTGCAAAAGGTGCTGCAGACAAAATTATACAGGTATGTAATGATATTAAACTTTAATTTGGAGTGGAGAATTAAGCAATGAAAATTTACGATATTTCACAAGAAGTTTTCGGTTGTCAGGTGTATCCCGACGATCCACTACCTGAGAAAAAGATACTTAAATCAATGAACAAAGGTGAAGTGTATAATTTGACAGCATTTAATATGTGCGCACACAACGGCACGCATATAGATGCACCATTCCATTTTGTTAAAGAAGGCAAAACTGTAGATGAGATATGTATAGAGACATTTGTGGGAATGGCTTATGTGGCAGAACATCATGGTATTGTCACCGGTGATGGTGCTATAGAAATAATTGAAAAAGCAAAAAAACAGAACATTGAAGCTGCAAAGAGAATTCTGATTAAGGGTGATGCCGAAGTATCACTTGAGGCAGCAAAGGTATTTGCATCTTCAGATGTTTTGCTTTTAGGAAATGAATCCCAGACAATCGGTCCGCAAAATGCCCCAATGGCAGTACATCTTGTGCTTTTGAGTGCTAATGTTATATTGCTTGAGGGAATTCGTTTATCAGAAGTGTCTGTAGGTGTTTATTTTTTAAATGCTGCACCGCTGAATTTATCAGGTGCGGACGGTTCGCCATGTAGAGCTGTATTGATAGATTTCGAATGATAAATTCCAATAGGTCGAACAGTTAGGAAAATAAGAATTTGGAGGTGAGTTACCGTGCAGGAAATAGTTGCAAAGTTGACAGCAAAAGATGATAAATACGCTTGTGCCATTGCTGATAAAATCATCTCCGAAAGTCAAGATACCGATGAATGGTATGAATACTTTGATGAGTTTGCTTTACTACTTAACCATCCAAAGTCATTGGTAAGAAACCGAGTGTTGTACATTCTTGCCGCTAATGCACAATGGGACGATGAAAATCGTTTTGATGCGATTCTTGATGATTATATTGCCCATGTTACGGATGAAAAACCGATTACAGCCAGACAGTGCATTAAGGCTCTCGCGCAAGTAGGTATGGCAAAACCACAATATATTCCGAGAATATTATCATGTTTGCATAGGGCAGATTTATCGAAATATAAAGATAGTATGCGTCCATTAATTGAAAAGGATATAGCAGAAACAGAAAAAATACTGACAGCTTCTGACTGATAAGTAAAGCAAATTTCAGTTTGACTGAGCGACAAATGTAAATTTAACGAGGTGATTAAGATGATCGATATTACTGCTTGGATGGAAGACTTTTTACAAGCATTAAATGAAACCTTTGCAAACCGTGTATGGTTTGTTGGCCTGCAAGGTAGTTATGGTCGTGGCGAAGCTGGAGACAAAAGCGATATTGATGTTGTTGTTATTTTGAATGAATTGTCTTCCGCAGATATAAAAGTTTACAATGCTATGTTGGACACCTTGTCCCACAGAGAACTGATTTGCGGTTTTCTTTCAGGAAAAAAGGA
>CADAVS010000122.1 GCA_902791425.1 uncultured Ruminococcus sp. | reverse complement strand
TCCGAAAAGGTATAGGCAAGGGTGGCAGAGAACGATATAGCCCGATTATCGGAGAACATCAGAAGCAGATTGCCGACAGAATTATAAAAACACCGGAAGAAAAAAAGGTGTGGGAGCATATACACGGAGCTGCCGACATACACGGTTACAGAGCCGAGTATGCAACTGCGGTGTATAAAGCTCATGCAAGGGATATTAAAGATATTCCGTATGATAAAATTAACAAGGGAACAGGAAGAAAATATCAAAGTGATGTTTACACCTGCAGAAAGGACGAGGTAAAGAGAAAACTTGATAGAGCTGCGATGACAATGTGCAGTAAAGCTCTCGGACATAATAGAGCAGAAGTTTTTGCTACAAATTACCTTAGAGGATTGTAAGGGGGTGCGGAAATGTCTGAATATGTTAAAAAAACACCCTTTGGCGGATATAAAGAAGTGCAAGGGGGATATTCAAGCTCTGAATGGGAATATGTGATATTAACCAGGAAAGAATATAACAACCAAGAAACAGAATTAAGGGTAGCAAAAGCCGGGAAAAGTGAAGCAGAAGAAAAAGCCCGAAAAAATATAGATAGAGCAAATGTTGAAGCAAAAAGAGAAATAAATGAGGCATACAAAGCTGCTGATGAGCAAGTGGAAAAGATTAAACAGGAGCTTGCTGCAGCAAATGCTGAAATCGAATACCAACGTGGGCTGAATGAAAATCTTTTGAGAATTAACCGGGAACGTGCGAACGCCGACAGAAAATTAAAACCAAAAAAGGAGCATACAGGGTATGTTGTATGCTCTTCATCAGAAAAAGATTATACTTTCAGAATAAACAGAAAAAACCATAAAATTGTTTTATGGGAGACGGTTCTGCAGAGTCCGTACACGATAGATTTTACAGAGGAACAGGCAAGAAAGCAGATAATTGATGAATTATTTGTAAAAGATGAAAACGGACAATTTTTTATTTCAAAAATAGGAATTACTGCCGGTTATTCAAACGGCTATGCTGCTATGATAGAAGATAATGAATGGTCAAAAATTCATAAAAAATACAATGTTATGCTTGAAAGAAAGTTAAGAATGAATTTTCGATTGGGATATTGGGAAATAGCCTTTTATCACACAAAACCGTTATCTTGCGTTCCGAAAGATATGCGTATGTGTTGATGGTTGCCAGAGGCTCAAAAACGGCTCTTAAATCGTTTTTAAGGCGATCGTGTGGGGTTTTATATTAAACAGGCTTAAAACGAACAAAAGCGGCCTGTAACAGCCGCTTTTGTTTCTAAATTTGTTCGATTTCTGAAAACACAACATTTATTACCTTTGTCAAAATCTCCTTTGGGAGCTGCTCCACAACCGTGTGCGGTCTTGCATTAAGATCTAATGCCTTGACGTGTTCACATAAAATAACACCGGTTGTCTGCGTTCTGTTATCTAAAGGGATATGCAAAGGGAATTTATTGTTTGTGTTTGTTATGGGGCAAATTATAGCAAGATTGGTTTTCTGATTGAAAAAATCATTGCTTACTACTACTGCCGGGCGGTAGCCAGCTTGTTCGTGTCCTTTTTGGGGATCAAAGCTGACTTTTATAATATCTCCTTGACTTACCATACTTCTTCTCCTACCGGCTGTCCCCAATCCATTTCAACCGGAACATATTCGCCGTCAAAATTAGCAAAAAGTTCCATGATGTTTTTTCTTGGCTCTGCTTTTTCAATTATGATTTTGTTTTTGTCGGCGCTTAATACAAGCTGCTCATCGTCACTCCATTGAACTGCATCGAGCAGAAACTTTGGGATTCTGATCCCTTGACTATTGCCCCACTTCTGAATGGTTGTTGTCATTTAGAACACCTCCATTATTAGTATATACATAGTATATCCGATTTTTGCGGATTTGTCAATGGTATTTTATAGATTTATAAAAAATATTTTTGTGGGGATAATAAAATTTATCACAATATATTGTATTTTGAGAAAATTTATGGTATTATAAAAGTGCTGAAAAAATTCATTGATAATATATGCCCCGTATAGCCCTTTAGGGCTACTAAAAAAAATAAAAAAATATTTTTTATAAATCTATGGAAAAAGTCGGAGAGGAATATGGGGGTGAGCGTAACCTGTGGTAAGGGTGCGTAAACTCCAGCGGAGTTTTCCACGCTTTCCATAGGTGGAGCGAGGGGGAAAAGGGAGAGGTGACTTTTTCTTTAAGGGAGCGTAAGCGACCGCTTTTTTGCTCTCCCTTTTCCCCCTTTATTGTTGGGAGGTGTTTTTATGCTGTCTGATAGGTCTGAATTGTTAAAACAACAAAGATTTTTATATATAAATAAAAATGCGCTGCTTAATCAGTTTTATGAGCAGATTGAGCCGTATGATTTTTATAGATACATATTTCCTGAAGGAGCTTTTGAGCGAAAAGGACACTATGAAGATAATAAACCTAATGCTATTGCTGTGACGATTGAAAAAAAGTATAAAGAAAACGGTATTGCGGTTGAGCTTAAAAGAAATGGTAAAGGGAAAAGATATACAATTACGGATAATCTCGAAGAGTTGAATGAGCTTAACAAGTCTGAATTTACTATTATGTCTCCAATTTCGTATTACGGAAAACAGCGAAATGCTAAAAACGCTCGGTATTTGTATGCTTTGGTGTTTGACCTTGATGGTGTAGATATGCCGCAGCTCCGGGACGTGCTTCATCAGATGGATAAAGATATTTTGCCAAAGGCTACCTTTGTCGTAAATAGTGGTACCGGGTTGCATTTATATTATGTTTTGGATGAGCCTGTTCCTATGTATCCGCAAAATCAGTTGTATATGAAAGAGTTGAAATATGCTTTGACTCGGCAGATATGGAATAGGTTTACTTCTACGATTAAAGAACCGCAAATGCAGGGAATAATGCAGGGTTTCAGAGTGATTGGAACGTGTACCAAACTGGGAGAAAAATACCCTGTTGTTGCTTATTCGGTTGGAGATAGAATTTCTTTAGATGAACTTTTAACTTTTATTCCTGATTCAAACGGAGAACAGCAGCACGTTAAAAGTATTATGATGAAAAGCCGGTTATCAATCGAGGAGGCAAAAGAAAAATATCCTGATTGGTATGAAAAGCGGATAGTAAGAAAAGAGCGCCGGGGCAGATGGACTATAAAAAGAGATTTATATGATTGGTGGCTTAATCGAATTAAAACTGAAATAAAAGTCGGTCATAGATTTTATGGTATAATGACATTGGCTATATATGCAAAAAAATGTTGTATCGAAGAAGGCGAGCTGATGAGGGATGCTTATTCTCTTTTAGAAGTTTATGACGATATGAGTATTGAGGATATAAACCGATTTACCGAAGATGATGTAAAATGTGCTTTGGAAATGTATAATGAGGACTATGTTACATTCCCAAGAGATGATATTGCAAAATTGTCCGGTCTGCAGATTGAAAAAAATAAAAGAAACGGCAGAAAACAGGCTGAACACGTTAAGCTGATGAATTTTGTGCGTGATGAAATAAATGGCAATGTGAATTGGAGAGCTGGGAACGGCAGAAAAAGTAAAAAGAATGTTATAATGGAGTATATGAGAGAAAATCCGGGTATAACAAAAAAGGCAGCAATAGCAAGAGCTGTGGGAGCAGATAGAAATACGGTTATTAAATACTATGATGAAATAGTTGCCGAGCTGCAGCAGGAACGTCTGCGAGCCGAGCGCTTGGAACAGCTTGAGCGTGACGGTCATATTGCAGTTAAAATAACACCGTCACAGAAATTAAGCGATTATATTTTAGGTGAATTAAAAAAATAAAATAATATTAGGAGTGTGTGTTATGGCTCATCTTACGGTTGGTATGCGATTAGAGGGGACAAAGGGAAGCATTGTAAAGTCTATGGAGTATATGCAAATGCACGGTATTAAATTTATTCAATCCAAAGGTTTTTATGGAGAAGATGAGGGAAAAGAAAAAGTAAGAGTATATACAACGGCTCTGATAGACTTCCCTCAAGATGGAGATGAATTTCTTAAAGATATTGCAAGAATAAATGCCGGTGAAAATATAAATAGTGATGAGTCAGAGGAATAGGTGTAATTATGAGTAAAACTGTAAAACAAATTGCTGATGAACTTGGTGTATCAAAGCAAGCTGTTCATCAAAAAAGAAAGAGTAAGGAACTGTCAACAGCTTTACAGCCGTTTACGTCAACGGTTGACGGTGTCGTTTACATATCAGTTGACGGTGAAAATCTTATAAAACAGGCATTTTTGAAAAATGACCGTAAACAAGTTGATGATAAGTTGTCGTCAACGGTCGACGGTTCGTTTACACCCTCGTTTACACCTCC
>CADAVS010000121.1 GCA_902791425.1 uncultured Ruminococcus sp. | reverse complement strand
TAGATGCCTGTTTTGCTAAAAGGCAACAGCCATACTTATTACATACGCGCCTGTAGCTCAGCTGGATAGAGCAACTGCCTTCTAAGCAGTGGGCCAGGGGTTCAAGTCCCTTCAGGCGCGCCAAATATGGTGGGTATAGCTCAGTTGGCTAGAGCGCCAGATTGTGGCTCTGGAGGTCAAGGGTTCAATTCCCTTTATCCACCCCAGGAAATTATTGGGCTGTCGTCAAGCGGTAAGACACAGCACTTTGACTGCTGCATTCGTGGGTTCGAATCCCGCCAGCCCAGCCATTCTTGTTTAAAATTTAATATGATATAAGACCCATTAGCTCAGTTGGCAGAGCACTTGACTTTTAATCAAGGTGTCCGCGGTTCGAATCCGCGATGGGTCACCAATAAAAACCCGCAAGGCACAAGGCTTTGCGGGTTTTTATTTTTGATTTATTTTTGATAATTTTTTGAAATTGACTGAATTTTGACTGAATTTTTTTCGAAAAAAATTTGTTATGGTTTTGATTAACCAATGTTTTTATTTAAATAATGTATTGAGCTTATCGGCAATATTTGAATTTTCGAGCCTTTCTAAGTGGGTGTAGACATCAAGTGTCATTTGAATAGAGGCATGACCTAATAGATATTGAGCTGTTTTTATATCTATTCCTGCATAATAAAGTGATGTTGCATAAGTGTGCCTGAATATGTGCGGAGTAATATCAGATGCCAAACTTGTTTCGTCAATTTTTTTTGCCGTTTCTTGAAGCTCTTTTATTATTCCGTTCCAAAACTTTCTAAAAGATGATTTTGTTATTGGCTCACCATTATTCATTGTAAACAGGAGTTCACCTGAACACATACCCGACATATGCGGAAACAGTGCATCAATGAGTTTATCCGGAAGTGGAAGTGAGCTTATACCCGCATCTGTTTTTGGCATAGGTTTTACGATAACATTATTTCCGTCAAAGACCATTGTCCTTGAAATATTAACGTGTTTATTTTTGAGGTCAAAATCGTCAAATTTAAGTGCCAGGGCTTCACCACGGCGAAGACCCGCGTAATATATTACCGAGATAAAAGCTCTTTGCTTTGGGGTGAAATTTGCGTTATTGACGTAATTCTTTTCGTTCTCTGAAAGAGCACGCTTTTTCAAGCGTTCGGATTTTGGAGGTTGTATGTTGTCGGCGACATTTTTGGCAACGTAATTATTTTCAACTGCTGCTTTTAATATTTGACGTATTGTCATACGAAACTGTCTTGCCGTAGTATTTTTGCCCTCTGAGATTAAGTTGTTCATTGCTGTTTGTATATGATGAGGTTTAAGGGAGATTAGCTTTAAGTTTCCGATAGTTGGTTGAATATGCACGTTGATTATATTTCGATACATATTTTGCGTATTGACGGAAGAATTTGCTTTATATAGGCTAAACCATCTTTCGGACCACTGTCCCACAGTAATATCCTCTAATACTGCGGTGCCTTTTTCTATTTCTGCTTTTAATAACTCAGCACGTCTGTTAACGTCTGCTTGAGAGTGACCATAGATGTTTTTGTATTTTGGCTTTCCGTTTGGATTGTATCCGATAAGAACTTGTTTTAAATATCTGCCGTCGGCACGTTTCTTCATTTCGTCACCTTCTTTCGATTAAAATGTTAACCGCACTGATTATATGCAAATGCATATTTTGAATACTTTAAGTATATCAATAATAAGTATAAAGTTATTGTTAAAGCCCTAATAATATGCGTTCTTCCTCGAGTACTGATTTTCTTGAATCGAGAATTGCTTTTTTGTTAAATTGTGACTATTTGTGTTTAATGCAATATTTGCTGTTGTAACTAACTTTAATATTACAGCCATCTTTGTGACAAGTATGAGTTTCACGGTAGATGCTGTCTTTATTTGTAATAGGGTCTGTGCAACTACTCCAACTGCAACAATGATGTGAGCAGTAGTCGCTATATGTATTTTTTTCGTTTTCACAATGGGTAAGCTTGCATCTATGCTGCGTACAATAATCGTGATTATCAAATGGAGTTGACCTGCATCCATATTTAAGGCATTTGCCTTTTTGTCTTCGTTCCTCTTTTTCTCTTTCTGCACGTTCCTTTAGTTTTTTGTTTAAATTTGAAATGTAGTTTAAAGTATCCTGTGATATATTGTTCTGCAAACCGGTATTGTTTTTTGAATCAACGATTTGTCCTGCCGATGCTTGTGCGTTATTTGATTTTATCTCAGAGTTTATGGAAACGGAAGTTGGATTACACTTTGAACAAGCTATATATCCTTTTTTGTTTGCTTGTGCAACTGAAATTGAAGTTTCGTTTCCATTTAGGTATGAGCAATTTTTTTATGGTATTTATTGCCTGATGGCGTAACATATACAACGGGAGAACCATCATCTGATATTGGTTGATTATCATCAAATCCTTTGTTGTAGGCTTTATGGTAAGGTGATAAACGCATGGCATATACATATGTGTCGGATGCAATAGGCAACGATTATATGAACTGGAAGAGTGGAGATGATATAATAATATCATTCCCAACAGGGGCAGGAAAAACATATTTTGTTCTGAATGTTCTTGTTCCGTATGTAAAAGAATTAAATAAAAAGATAGTGATGTTTTGTAACCGTGTTGCATTGTATGAGCAGATAAATAACGCTATTGTTGAGAAATATAAGGAATATATTGAACTGCTTACATATCAGTCAGCAGAATATAGGATACGTGAAGCAATATCAGGTGATGTGCTGTACTATATTTTTGATGAAGCACATTATATTTTTCAGGATTCTTCGTTCAATGAAGGTACGGGGGAGTGGTATGAACACTTTTTCTCCACATCAAAATTATCCTTTGGTATATGCGTTTATCTTAGTGCAACGCCGGATGATATTTATATGCTTCTGGCAAACAGAACAAAATATAGCTTTCATATTGATGATTATCTTGAATACTACGCTACAACACAGAGGGTGCGGAAGCAATCAAGGAAAAATCTAATCTTCCCAATAATGTGTCGATTGTTTACTGGGATTATTACAGCACCGATTACAGTCACTATGTAAAAATGATAAATACAAACAAGCTTTTCGGCAGAAAGGTTTATTTTGCCGGCGGTGCGTGGACATGGCGTGGAATTGCACCGGATAACAGATTCAGCATAAAAACTACGGAGGCCGCTGTTAAGGCATGCAGCGACTGCGGAGTTGACGGAATGTTTTTCACCATGTGGTGCGACGACGGCGGAGAATGCACGCCTTTTACGGTGCTGCCGTCGCTTATGTTTGCTGCAGAGGCTTCAAGAGGCAATTATAATATTGATAGCATAAAAGAAAGATTTAATAAAATTACAGGATGTGACTTTGACAGCTTTATGCTTTTGGATGAGCTTAATCTTCCGGGCGGAAAGCATAAAGGACAAAACTGTGTGGACAAATATCTTTTATACAACGACTTGTTCATGGGGCTTAAGGATTGCTTGTGCAGCAAAGACGATGCTATTTTTTACAAGAACCTTACCGAGCGGATACATAGTGCAGAAAAGTGCGGATTTGAGGTTGTATTTGAAGCATACGAAAGCCTTGCCAGTGTTCTTTCCGTAAAGGCTGATTTAGGCGTGAGGACAAGAGCAGCGTATAAATCGGCAAACAAAGAAGAACTGAAGAAAATCATCGGTGATTACGACCTTTTGCTCGAAAAAACAGAGGTTTTCTACAAGGCGTATCGAAAATTGTGGTTTAAATTTAACAAACCCCACGGTTTTGACATTCAGGATATCCGCTTGGGCGGGTTAATTCAGAGAATAAAAAGCTGTAGAGCTCGTCTTGATGATTATATAAATGGTTATGTTTCTGAAATTCCTGAGCTTGAAGAAGAAATTCCGAATGATAATACCGGCTGTTTTCGGAACAGATCCTGACAGTGACAGAATAGGTGTTGTTGTAAAGACGATTGTTACAACTGAGCTTGTAAGAAAAATAGCCGATGATTACAATGTTGAAACTTTGGATGTATTAACAGGATTTAGGTTTATCGGAGAGAAGATAAAGGAATTTGAAAAAAGCGGAGAGTACAGCTATATATTCGGTTTGGAAGAAAGTTTTGGATATCTTAAGGGGACCTATGCAAGGGACAAGGATGCTGTTGTTCCATCAATGCTTATTTGCGAAGTTGCTGCAGAAAATAAGCAAAAGGGTATGACTCTCTATGACGCGCTTATAAATCTTTACAGAAAATACGGTTTTTGTGCCCAAAAGCTTGAAAGTGTAACTCTTAAAGGCATAGATGGCAGTGCAAAAATACAGAAAATGATGCATAAGTTCTATAATCACTATAAGGTACAT
>CADAVS010000120.1 GCA_902791425.1 uncultured Ruminococcus sp. | reverse complement strand
ATATCCGAATGTTTCAGCTGAAATTTTTATTCCATTACCCTTTGCAACAATGGTGTTATCACCTGTTCCTAAATCGCTTTTGCTTTCGGTATGCGGAACATCTGATGAAGTTGCATCCTTTTTACCGCAACCGCTGAGAACAAATGTGCAACACATTGCACCTGCGAGCATAAGGCTCAATCCTGATTTTAAAATTTTATTCATATTTTCTACGCTCCTCAAAATATTTTATAGCTTTATCCTTATCCTTTTCAAGTTGATTTATCAGTGCATCAGCATTCTCAAATGAACTGATTTTACGTATGTGTTCGCAAAATTCAATCTCTATGCACTTTCCATACAATTCTCCAAACTCCGATCCGATAATATGTGTTTCCACGCCTGTGTAATTTTTCCCGACAGTTGGTTTATCTCCCACATTTGTTATTGAAGGATAGACCTGTCCGTTAATAAATGCACGCGTTATATATACCCCATACTCAGGTACAATAGTGTTTTCGGGCATCTCAATGTTAGCCGTCGGAAAACCCAGAAGCTTACCTCCGATTTGATTTCCCTTTACAATGGTTCCCGATATAGAAAAGTATCTGTCCAAAAGTTTAGCCGCAGTTTCTACATCTCCCGTTGAAATCAGTTCTCTTATTCTTGTGCTGGATACCGTCTTATCCGAAAGTGTTACCTCCGGTGTGATATCTAATTTAATACTGCTATCCTCACATCTTTTTTCAAGATAACTCGCATCACCTTCACCTTTTCTTCCAAAGCTGAAGTTAAACCCCACCGATATTGATTTGGCTCCAAATTTTTCAATTAAGTAATTATCAAAAAATTCCTCTTTTGTTATCTCCATTATTTTTTTATCAAATTTTGATATAACAACTATGTCAACACCTAAGCCTTCAAGAATTTCAATTCTTTTATCTATACTGTTTACAGGTTTGACTTTTGTGTTAAGTACAATATCAAGAGGATTATTCTCAAACATAAATACTAAAGACTTCAAGCCCATCGCCTTTGCGTTGCTTACTGCCTTGTTTATAATCCTTCTGTGTCCGATATGCAAGGTATCAAACTCACCAATGGCAACTGCGGTATTCTTCAAGCTGATATTTTCTATATCATTATTACGATAAACTATCATTTAGCCGCTCCTCCGCCATCTATTGTCTGATAAAACGTCTTTAATATCTTCATAATGCCATCTTCGGCTTTTGAAATTGTAAGAAAGTTCCCAACCTCGTCATACACTCGATAAGTTTTTCCCTCAACCGCTCCCTGAACGGATATCTGAGTACCATTACACATCTTTTTTGCCTTGCGGCCTGTTATAACAAGTCTGTCATACTCATCAAAAATTTTGTCTATAGGGGTCATAAAGGACATATCCCCATTTGAAAACATATCCTCAATCTGTTCAAGGGTGTAGCTTTCAGAAATATCAAACCTCCCTGAGCGAGTTCTCGTAAGTCCCGACATATGTGCAAAGCATCCAAGTCTTCTGCCTATATCATCACAAAGAGTTCTTATATAAGTGCCTTTTGAGCAATCAACCCTTATTGAAAAACGATTATTATCCAAGTCCAAATCTAAAATATCTATTTTGTCTATTCTCACAAGCCTTGGTTTTCTCTCAATCTCCTTGCCCTCTCTTGCAAGCTCATACAGTTTTTTGCCGTTTACCTTTATCGCCGAATACATAGGTGGTATCTGCTCTATATCGCCAACAAATTCTGCAATTGTATTTTTAATATCAGCCTCAGTTACATTCACCTCTGCGGTTTCGGTGACACTTCCCGAGCTGTCAAGTGTATCCGTTGCGGACCCCAAAGTCACCTCTGCAACATACTGCTTGTCCTGTGCCGTCAGCATATCTGCTGTCTTGGTTGCCCTGCCGATGCACATAGGCAAAACTCCAGCCGCGTCAGGGTCAAGTGTTCCTGTATGGCCTATCTTTTTTATTGACAAAATCTTTCTCAGTCTGTATACAACATCGTGGGAAGTTATCCCCAAAGGCTTGTTTACATTAATTACTCCGTTCATATTATCTCCAATTTCAGTCAAGCTGTTTTTCTATCTCTGCAATTAATTCCCTGATATTGTTTTCAAGCCCAGGTACATCAACCGAATATCCTGATGCTCTCATATGTCCGCCACCGCCGAATTTACAAGCTATCTCAGCTACGTCAACCTTGTTTACAGAACGCAAGCTGACCTTATATTCGTTATCGCCCCTCTGCCTGATATATATGCCGACTTCAACGCCCTTTACGCTGCACGGAAAAACCACAAGTGACGATGAGTCAGCCTCACTGATGTTATATTTCTCAAAATCAGCATCAGAAAGTGTCAAAAGTGCCACTCTTTCGCCACAGTAAAATTCAAGCTTCTCCGTGGCACGCATTTTCAGCATTAAATATTCTTTGGTAACGGTATCGAAAAGCTTTTTCGCAATATCTGCAAAGTTAATTCCCTTTTCGATAAGCTCCGCTGCAACTCTGTGTGTGTCCGCAGTAACAGACGAATACTTAAAATTGCCTGTGTCTGTCACAATTCCTATATACAGATTTTTTGCAACTTCTATTGACAAATCAATGTCCATCTCACTGTATAATCCAACCATAAGTTCACAAGTTGATGATATATCTTTAACAACAGTTTCACCTGCGAATTTAACGTGGGTCTTGTGATGGTCAATAGCAATAGTATTCTTG
This sequence comes from uncultured Ruminococcus sp., assembly GCA_902791425.1. Taxonomy (GTDB): domain Bacteria; phylum Bacillota; class Clostridia; order Monoglobales; family Monoglobaceae; genus UMGS1820. The sequence continues at coordinate 1,654 of CADAVS010000120.1, read as the reverse complement.
TGTGCCGTAAAAAAGTCCGACCACTTTCCCAATCGTTGTATATCAGCAGAGTCAACAGCGATTAACAAATCACAACCTTCAGGTTTTAAGCCTGTTACTTCGCCTTTTTCAATCAGTTCATCAACTCTTGACTCTATATCACCACATATAAATACTTCGGTTTTTTTGCCCATCGACTTTAATACGGATTTTAAGGAAAATGAACTTCCAAGAGCATCGCCGTCGGGATTAATATGAGTAAAAATACCGACAGACTCAGCCCTGTTTATCTTTTCTATAATCTTTTCAAACATAGTATTACAGCTCCCTGAGGATTTGATTAATATGTGCCCCATATTCAATGGAATCATCAGGCACAAAGGTAAATTCGGGTGTGTTTCTGAGGTTTAATCTGTGACCAATCTCTCTGCGAATGTACCCGCTTGCCCCTTTAAGTGCGGCAATGGCATCACTTTTGACCTTTTCGTCACCCATTATACTTATATATGCCTTTGCAAACTTCAAATCTTTAGTTACACGAACCGAAATAACCGATGTCATAACAGGAAGTCTTGGGTCCTTCAGTTCGCGAATAATTGCACCAAGTTCTCTTTTTACCTCTTCAGATATTCTGTCTGTTCTGCTATATCCTGCCATAATCTAACCTCCAAGATATTTTATATCTCCACCTGTTCCATAACGTAAGCCTCAACAACGTCACCCTCTTTGATATCGTTGAAGTTTTCGATACTCAAGCCACATTCGTAGCCTGTTGCAACCTCTTTAACATCATCCTTAAATCTCTTAAGAGATGCAAGCATACCCTCGTGGATAACGATACCATCACGGACAATACGAACATTACTGCTTCTTGTTATCTTTCCGTCAGTAACATAAGAACCGCCGATTGTACCAACGCCTGATACACGGAAGGTAGTTCTGATTTCTGCATGACCTGTAACGGCTTCCCTGAAGGTAGGCTCCAGCATACCCTTAAGAGCCTTTTCGATATCTTCGATTGCATCATAAATTACTCTGTATAATCTGATGTCAACCTCATTGCTATCAGCCGAAACAGTAGCACCCGGTGTAGGTCTTACATTAAATCCTACTACTATGGCATTTGATGCACTTGCAAGCATTATATCAGACTCAGTAATAGCACCAACCGCTCCGTGAATGATATTAACTCTAACTTCTTCGTTTGATATACGCATCAGTGACTGTGAAACAGCCTCAACACTTCCTTGTACATCAGCCTTGACTATAATGTTAAGGTCTTTTACTTTACCTGCCTCAATATGCTCAAACAAGTTGTCAAGAGATATAGCACTCGCTTTTTTCTGTCTATCCTGCTTTTCTTTAAACTTTCTTGCTTCAACAACATCACGGGCTTTACGCTCATCATCTACGGCATAGAATATATCGCCGCCCTCAGGAACCTCTGAAAGACCGAGGATTTCCACAGGGATAGACGGGCCTGCCTTTTTGACAGACTTACCCTTATCATCATTCATTGCACGCACACGTCCGACAGCTGTTCCTGCGACAACAATGTCACCTACTCTGAGTGTACCGTTTTGAACAAGAACAGTTGCAACAGGACCTCTGCCCTTATCGAGCTTTGATTCAACAACAGTACCCTTTGCCGCACGGTCAGGGTTAGCCTTGAGTT
>CADAVS010000119.1 GCA_902791425.1 uncultured Ruminococcus sp. | reverse complement strand
TAGCAATCCTCCGTGGTTTTTTGTTGGGTCATTACTTCAATTATACCACTTCTGCTATGGCTCTTTCTATATGTCCGATTTCATTTTACCATTAACCAATTCAGAAATTTCTGAATTTTTGAGAAAAAACTCTTGACAAAATGCAAAAATCTGTTAAAATATATAAGTGTTGAATTTATATATTCCTCTATAGCTCAGTTGGTAGAGCATGCGGCTGTTAACCGCAGGGTCGTTGGTTCGAGTCCAACTGGAGGAGCCAACACAAAAAGGCACCCAAAAGGGTGTCTTTTTGTGTTGTATTCTTTAAATGAGTCGAACCAACGAGCCTGCGAGCCGCTTGCGGACGCAAGGAACCGAGCAACGACCGCCGCCTGTGGCGGAAGCAGGGAGTGCGGAGGGTTGTGCAGCAACACAGCGAATCAAACCGATGAAATCGGTGCAGATGAGGTGATGTTGCAAACGGACGTGGTTCGAGTCCAACTGGAGGAGCCAACACAAAAGGCACCCAAAAGGGTGCTTTTTGTGGTGTATTCTTTATTGGGGTTCTCTACTCTTCACACATCTCAAGTACGTTGTTTAAAATATAGTCTGCGTTATTTTCCTCAAACCAAGACCTCATACCTTCGCCTTCAACTCCCGTCAGAACAGCAAGAAATTTAAAGCCTGCTTTCTTTGCTGAAAATAAGTCGCTTGGTGCGTCACCTACAATCAAAGTACGTTCTATATCCTTTGTATAATAATTGCCGTCAACCAAATCCTTATCTGAGTATTTGCTTCCTATGGCGGCTTTTAAGAACACATACGGCTCAGGCTTTGCAAGGGGAACTTCTGATTTAAGTTCTTCCTCTGCCCTTACCACCTCATCATAGGAGCAATATAAATCCCTATCAAAGTAATCGAATATACCATAAGTCTTAAGAGGATTTTCAATCTCATCTGTCAGTCGTCCCGTGCCTATACCAAGTCTGATTTTTTTAGCTTTTAGCTTTTCCAAAAGATTTCTTATATCATCAGGCGGAAAAAGCAATACTTCTTCACTGTTTATGCCTTCAAACTCATCACAGCCCGAATACCACAAATCAAATGTTTTCATTATATCTTCCGAGAAAAACCTACCGCTTCTTTCAAAATGACTTTCGTTATATTTAACGTCAGCTTGCACTGCGAGCAATGCAACTGCCTCGTACAATTCAGGTGCCTTCATATCTATGTTCTCAATAAACATACACACACTCTGAAAATGGGCATAATCCAATCTGTCAAGGTAAGGGTCGATATATCTTGAAATACAGAAAACTATAAAAGCCAAATCCCAATTCGTATTAACACCAAGTCGCTTTACGGCACTTACTGTTCTGCCGCCACACATTACTGTATTATATACGTCAAGATAGTTTTTTCTGAGCCACTCTCTGTCTATTCCGCAGGCTCCGTAATGTTCGTGGCTTACGAGCAAATCATATGCAGTCAGAGCCGCCGAATACCAATAGGCATATTCGCTTGTTATTACGCCGTCCATATCAAAAACTATCTTATCAAAATCATCCAACTGTAATTTCATATTCAACCTTTCCGGCAACACCGGAGGTAAGTCCCTCTCTGTTTGCGTCAACTGTAAGTGCCTGTCCAAGTGCAATTCCAAAGGCACGATAAACAGCCTCCCATATGTGATGTCCGTTTTCGCCCTTTTCTATATCAATATGCAGTGTGCATCTTGCACCCTGAACAAAGCCGTCGAGAAATGTAACAAGCTCCTCCGAGGGCATACCCTCAACTTGTTCACCATATTTTATATTTGAGTTAAAGTCTAACAACGCTCTGTCCTCAAACGAGATAACAGCCGACGCTTTTGCCTCATCAATTATACCAAAAGCAAAGCCGTAGCCCGAGGGACAATTCACCCTGACAAACTCGCCTACAGCCTTGCCGAGAGTCATAGACACATCCTCAGTAACAAGGTGGATGAGCTGAAAATCAGGCATATTAATATTAATATCAATATTCAGACCGGAACGCCATACAATATGTTCAATCATATGATTTAAAAATGGCAATGGTGTTCTGATTTTGTTTCTGTAATCAGCAGCAACGGCACCCTTTTCAATTGCAACACTTACAATTGATTCGGTGGTACGTCTGACCGCTGTCACTTTATTTTGCATATTGTTTTCCTCCTTGTCTATTAATCTCTTTCTTTAACAGCCAATCCGTGAGTATCAAAGCCCTCTACCTTTGCAAATTTATATGCATAATCACGAACCATATTAAATCCGTCACGGCTTGCATAACCTACCGAAGAACGCTTAAGGAAGTCAAGAACCGACACGCTTGAATAGGTCTTGGCAGATTGTCCTGTGGGCAAAATCGCATTTGGACCCAATACAAAGTTACAAAGGGTAACAGGCGTATAGTCACCAAGCAAAATTTCGCCTGCATTCTTAATCTTGGGAAGAACCTCAAATGGCTTTTCCGTAATGACCTCCATATGTTCGGGAGCGTATTCGTTTACAAATTCAATACTCTCCTCCAAGCTGTTTGTTATAATTGCACCGCCGTATGTTGACAAAACAGTAGAAACAAAGTTGCGGCGTTTTTCCGAAATCTTTTCAAGCTGTTTTTCGACTATGGGAATAACCTTATTAACAAGTTCTTCACTGTTGGTTACAAGTAATGATGCAGAATCGGGGCCGTGCTCTGCCTCAATCATCCAATCACGTGCAACTTTTTCGGGGTCAGCTTTTTCGTCACAAAGGATAATAGCTTCACTTGGACCTGCCGGCAAGCCTGCATCAATACAGTTTGCGAGAACACGCTTTGCGGCAGTTGCATATGTATTGCCCGGTCCTATTATCTTGTGGCATTTAGGTATTGTTTCTGTACCATAGGCAACTGCGGCAACAGCCTGAATACCGCCAACCTTATATATCTCGGTAATACCGATAACCTTTGCGGCAGCCAAAATAGCGTCATCAACATTACCTTCTTCGTTGGGAGGGGTAACAACAACGATATTTTCAACTCCGGCAACAACAGCAGGAACACCAAGCATCAAAAGAACAGATGGGAAGCTGCCTTTTCCTCTGGGAACATAAAGGCATACATCAACAATAGGCGTTGTCTTTTCACCTACCAGCAAGCCCTTGTCAACCTCGGTAAACCACATTTCCTCAGGCATCTGCTTTTCGTGAAAATTACGAATATTCTTAGCAGCATACTTTATAGCCTCTAATGTTTCTTTATCCAACCTCTCGTAACCCTCTTTTATTTCCTCGGGCTTTACCTTTATTGCATCTGCTGTAAGGTTAACGCGGTCAAACTTAGCTGTGTACTCAAGAACAGCCTCATCACCGCGTTTGCGGATATCATCAGAAACCTCTTTTGCCAAAATCATCTGCTCGCTGATATCATGCTCAGCACGTTTCATTATAAATGCCTTTTTTTCGTCTGATAATTCTGATAACTTATAAATATTCATAATTTTCGTCCTTTCGTAACCATATATGTTTTACTGAAAAATTTTACAAAATGATAGTATAAATCATACCACAAATACGCAGATACTTCAAGTGCCTGTTTCAAATTTCTGCATATTATACAAATATTTTTATCTTAATGGCAAACAGAGTATAAAATATCATATACCCTATCCCTTTCAAGCTCCTTCTTCCATTGTGTTATAGCGGTTTTATTCTTTAAAAGGGGAGCGGCATTTTTAGCAAGTGTAATCTTTGCCGTTTTCTTTGCTGTGTTCAAAAGCTGTCTGCCTGTATCATTGAACTCTAAAATCTTGATATATTGCGGCAAAAGTTCTGCTTCCTCCTTGTCTATTCCCAAATATGCACACATAACAGCGCGTCTTATACGTGTATACGCGTATCTCTTTGACTTAACACGCTCTGTCAAGGCATCAATTTCGGTACAGTTAAAAATTTCTCTTTTTATCTTGTTTTCAAGTCCCTCCGATATTCCCGATATTCGCTTAAAATATGATGCATCTCTTAAACACAGTGCCGACAATACAGCACTGTCTGCCGCCCTATAATTAAAAGTTTTTTTATTATACATTTCTCTGCAACAATCGGGAATGTAATCAGATATATCCATCTCCTTTGCAATATAATCCCTGATACAAGTGGCAGAAGCAAATTCTCCCCTTGCCTCGATATCATTGTGGTTCACACCCTTGCGGCAGACCAACACAGGCTTAATATTTGAATTTAATCTGATAATAGCCTTTATATATTCTATGGCAAGCAAATTATTCGGCTGTCTGATAATACAATCAGCCTCATTACCCAACAGCTCTCTAACAGCATAAGCACGTGCCGTTGCAAAGGGAATGCCCTCTGAAGTTTTTTGGGTTAGAATATTTTTAAATTCTCTTGTTTCACAAACCAAAAAATC
>CADAVS010000118.1 GCA_902791425.1 uncultured Ruminococcus sp. | reverse complement strand
GAATTTGCAAATGACAAGATTAAGAAAAACAGCAGCTTGTATATTAGCTTTGCTTTCGATGGCAGTAGGCGTATCAGCTGCAAATGTTCCCGAACCTAATGAGGTTATAAAGGGACAGCACGGAGAACTTAAAACCATTCAAAAGGTATATGTTCTTCCAAAGACAGAAAGTTCGGATATAATTCCTACAGAGGAATTTACCGAAGATGAAGTAAAGTATGCTTTTAGCGAACTTCTTTCAGAGGACAGTACCGAGGAAGATAAAAGAGAGTATACAGAGAAAATCAGTATCCATACAAACACATCAAATACCCAAACAGTCATATCTAAATTTGAACCTCTGATGGAGATTTCAACAGAGGACGGATATACAGGGTTTTTAGAATGTGATTACTCAACATTGACTGTTGTTGCTGCAGGTTACGGAAAACAGAGTTACACCATTACGGAAAACAGAAGTTATCCGAACCTTATGGATGCAGATACATCACTTGTTCCAAAGACGATAAATAAAGACGGAGCTACACTGAATTTAACCAATATCAGTTGGAAGTCAGCGGCAAGTGATAACATTGACGGACATGACCTCGCAGTAAGATATACTGCTCACGCTACATATTCCGGCACAGGCACAAAGACTTATACAAAGGGATATACAGCTACAGCAGAATACAAAGGCGAAGTTACAAAAGTTGTAAATGATACAGTAACATATACCGCAGTCTTTACCGAAGTTCCCGAAGAAAACCACTTCCTTTCATATTGGTGGGCTTATCTGTTAGGACTTCTCGGATTAGGCGGCGGTGGTTATGGTGCTTACAGACTAATCAGAAAAAGAAGGAAGGGATATTAATGTTTAAGAAGACAATTTGTTTAGGACTTGCTCTATTGATGATGGGTACCTCGGTATTTGCGGCTGATTTTTATACAGTTAATCCGCCATCGGCAGGAATATTCGGTACACCCACATCGGTAACAACGGTGGTAGTTGGAAATAATGTGAATAAAGCGGCAGTAGATGTAAGTAAAAACAGCGCGCTTATCCCGCCTGCTTTCGGCAGTCATACAAGCAATGTAAGAAACACAGGCGAACCGCTGACACCAAATCTTGCATCACCGTATGTTGACTCTGCAACGGGCACAACTATCGTAGGCAGTGTTACATCAACAACTACACAACCAAGTGTAACGGTGTCTACAAACACCAATCCGAATACAGGTTCAAACATCATTACCTCAAACGGAAACGGTGTATATATCCCCAGCACAATGTATGAGGATGATGATTACTACTATTACGAAGAGCCCGCCTTCACAAAGGTAACAAGCAGTATGAAATACTCTGGCGGGCATATCGGCACACTTAAAATCCCTGAACTTGATTTGTCGGTCAAGATTTATGACGGTACAACAAATTCCGTACTTGCAAAAGGTGTAGGTCATTTCAAGGATACATCAATCTGGAATGGTAATGTATGTCTTGCTGCTCACAACAGAGGCACAAATGACTACTTCGGAGAAATCCACGAGCTTGACTACGGCGATACAATTAAGCTGACAACCAAGAAAGGTACACGAACCTATAAGGTTTACAGCATAAAGAAAATCTCCGTAAATGACACATCAAGACTGCAAGGCACAGCAGACAATATCATAACCCTTATCACCTGCGTTAAAAATCAGGCAGACGATTATCGCTGGTGCGTGCAGGGATACGAAGTTAAATAAGTTTTTTGAAATACTCACATTCGCAAATTCAACTCTGAAATATAAACACGAGGAGGAATCATTATGAAGTGTATTAGATCTTTTATAATCGGTTTGCTTTGTGGTGCATTTATTTTCGGAGGTACAGCAGTTTTGGCAAATTCTGATGTTTTAGCGAAAATCACAAGTCAAATTTTCTTTTGGAATAACGAAGCAATAGAACTTGAAGCTTACAATATAAACGGTTACAACTATGTAAGACTTCGTGATGTGGCAAAGATATTCGGTGTGAATGTTGAGTATTACGAGGATACAAACAGCGTATATCTTGGAGAGGATAAAAAAGAAGAAGCTCCAAAGCCTGAAAATAAGGTGTTAGACGGAAATGCCTATGCAAAAGAAGATTACTCTCAAAGTGCAAATCAGGCGATATTTAATGAGATTTACACAAAGGACGCATACAATGCCATTCGTCAATCCATAGTGGATATAACTGAAATAACAAAGAATACTGATGAAAACGGCTATAATGCAGATTATGAGTATGCTCATTACATAGATAAGGACTTTACTTTCAACTCGCCCGGAAAAACGGATGAAGCAATGAAATCGGTATTAGAAAGCTTTTCAGGATATTATTCGTTTGCTTTTGGTTATGAACCAACTATAACAAACTTGTATGAGTATCCCGGTTATCGTATATGCAAACCACAGGTGCATAAACATTTTGAACCTGCAAACAAGGCTACTGATAGTTTTATTGCAGAAATCTCGGAACTTTCGGATAAGGAAAAGGTAAAGCGAATTGCGGATTACATCTGTGACCGTGTTGCATACAAGGATGAAAATGCAGCAGGAATTAATAGAGTATTTACCGAAGCACCGCCCGTAAATGCAATTTGTGGGACTTATGCAGATGCATTTGTTTATCTATGCCAGCGGGCAGAAATTCCTTGCGTATCTGTGGTTGACGATATTCATGCTTGGAATGAAGTTTATGTTGACGGAAAGTGGCATACAACGGATATTAGCTATTATGATGTTGCAAGGACAGATACTATGCTCTTTCCTGCTAATTATCCGAGAACTGATCCAAACACAGCTAAAACAAAATTTGCCAAAGAATTGTTAGTGCCGATGAGCACAAAGTAAAACATAATATTTTAACTTAGCAGACTTTTAAACACAAAGGTCTGCTTTTATATTTTCAAAATGAGAGGAGAATTTAGAAATGTCAAAAAAACATATTGGTAATAAGGTCATATCATTGTTGTTGCTTATTTCAATGCTTTTCTCTATGGCAGTAAGCGTAAATGCTCAGACTGAAACGCTTGGCGATGGAAAAGCAAAGACGGTTACTGTAACGATGAAAGAAAAATTTAACATTATGCAGACTGTTGACGGAGTAAACCTTAACGGATATGCGTGGGAATATCTGACGGACACAGGAATAACGGGACCGGCATATTGTATCAACTGGGGACTTAAAAATCCTGCATCAAACAAGAAACTGACAATAGCCGGAAAATATACTGCAAATCCTAAAACTATCGGTGCATTTGCAGGCGGATATCCACAGCGTTCATTAGAGGACTTTATAAGTATCAATATAGAGGATCATCCTATACTTTCAGGTCTTACCCGTGAAGAGTATGCAAGTGCAACGCAGATTGCAGTATGGGCAACTCTCGGACAGGTAGCCGTTCAGGGGACAGACTTTACAACAGGTCGTACAATGCTGATGAAACCTACAGGTGATTTGCAACAGATGAGAGTTTATGAGGCGTTGGAGATTATTTTGTATAATGCGTCTTTTTGGGATAGACCATATGAAACGGGACTTACTTTCAGACTCGGTTGGACCGAAGCGGGAAATATTTTGAATGTTGAAAACAAAAACGGTCTTGCCGGAGCTGAACAAGACGGTGCGTATGGTATCAAAAAAGAAACCATTAACGGCGTTGAGTATTACACCCGTGAGCTGGTCGTGTCTTCTGCTACCTCTACATATAAGCACGGTTATTGCATAGAAATTTATGCAGAAAATGCTCCTGAAGGTACGATATTCACAAATACAAGCAATCAGGAACTTGAAACTGTTGTTTGGGAAGGACAGAAACTTTGGAAGGTGCCTACCCCTGAATCGCGATGGACTGCGATGAACTCTAATAATTCAGAGTATGCAGGTGATTTCAAGATTTGTATTCCTGTTCGTAATGCTCCGCAGGATGATACTATTATTTTAAGAGGTACATCAACCATTACTCAGTATGCAATATATCTGGCGAATAATACTGACGATACTGAACAGAGCTTTGTAATTGCCGATCCGTTATATACCTCAATGTATTGCTACGGTGAAGTAAAATGGAAAACAACAGTTACACCATACGGCAGATTAGTTCTTAACAAGAGTGATGGTATGGGCAATGCTTTGCCAGGGGCTATATTTGAATTAGTAGGTACAGATGGCAGCAAGTTTGAAGGAACTACCGACTCAAAGGGACAGATTATCTGGGAATTTCTCAATCCTGATATACAGTATACTTTGACAGAAACACAAGCCCCAGCCGGATTTTTGAAAGCAGAACCAATGGCGATTAGTGTCCCTGCAGGAAAAACGCAAACATTGGGAATTGTGGATAAAAGTGAAAGAACGTTTAGAGTTGTAAAAATTGATACTCAAAACGGCAGCCCGA
>CADAVS010000117.1 GCA_902791425.1 uncultured Ruminococcus sp. | reverse complement strand
GTGTGAAAGAAAGAATTATATCCTCGCCCGCAGCGTGAGATAACTCCTGCTCAATTTCAGAGGTGTGTCTGTGGGTTGCAATCTTGTACGCCTTCATTGTTTCCGTACATTCACAGAACATATTGGGAAGGTTCAAGCCTCTGCCTGCACCTGTAACCCCTGACTTTGCATCTATTATTATACTGTGATTATCCGCATATCCTGAATTTACAATGGGATAAAGTCCCATTATCGAACAGGTTGTATAGCAACCCGGATTGCCGATAAGCCTTGCTCCTTTTATTTTATCACGATACAACTCGCACAAGCCGTAAACAGCTTTTTCAAGCAGTTCGGGGTCAGAGTGGGGCTGTCCGTACCATTTCTCATAAACGGCGGGGTCATCATATCTGAAATCACCTGAAAGGTCAATTACATAAAGACCTTTGTTATATAACGCCGGTATCACTTCCTTTGAAGCTCCGTGAGGAAGTGCCGTGAACACAACGTCACAGCTTTCGGCTATATCATCAACATCAAGTCCCGTGCATTCTATGTCACATATGCCTTTCAAATTTGGATATAAATCAGAAATCTTTGTACCCTCATATGAATGTGATACAATTCTGACAATTTCCGCCTCTTTATGTCCTGCAAGCAAACGGACTGTTTCAATCCCGGCATAACCTGTTGCCCCGAGGACTCCGACTTTAATCACTATCAATCATCTCTCTTTTTGTAAATTTTTCTCAACTCACCCTATTATATATGAATTGTTACTTTTTTTCAAGTATTATAAATGAAATTGCTGAAATTTTGAGCATTTTTTCAAATAAAAAAACTTGCATTATTGTACTTTATACATATTTGCCAAAAAGATTTTTTAATTTTGTGCATTTAGGCTCTAACAATTTTCTAAATACTGTGATATAATAACACACATACAATAAGAAATTATGCGAATTATTTTAGGAGGTTTTATTATGGCAAGTTTGAGTCTTAAAAACATTACAAAGACTTATTCAGGCGGTTTTACGGCAGTAAAAGATTTTAATCTTGATATAGAGGATAAGGAATTTATAATTTTCGTTGGTCCTTCAGGTTGTGGTAAAACTACTACATTGAGAATGATTGCAGGTCTTGAGGAAATAACCGACGGTGAGCTTTACATAGGTGACAAACTTATGAATGACATCGCTCCTAAGGACAGAGATATTGCAATGGTTTTCCAGAACTATGCACTTTATCCTCATATGACAGTTTATGAGAATATGGCGTTCGGTCTTAAGCTCAGAAAGGTTCCGAAGGACGAAATCAAGCGTAAGGTTAACGAAGCAGCTCAAATCCTCGGCATTGAGCATTTGCTCGACAGAAAGCCAAAGGCTTTGTCAGGCGGTCAGAGACAGCGTGTTGCTTTAGGCCGTGCTATCGTTCGTGATCCTAAGGTTTTCCTTATGGACGAACCGCTCTCTAACCTTGATGCTAAACTCAGAGTTCAAATGAGAACTGAAATCGGTAAGCTCCACAAAAAGCTTCAGACAACATTTATATACGTTACCCACGACCAGACAGAGGCTATGACAATGGGTACAAGAATTGTTGTTATGAAGGATGGTATCGTTCAGCAGGTTGACACACCGTCAAATCTTTATATGTATCCTTGCAATATGTTCGTTGCAGGCTTCATCGGCAGCCCACAGATGAACTTCATTGATGTTACTGTTGATGTTAAGGCTGACGGAACATATCTCAGAAGTAATGATTTCTCAATCAAGTTACCTGACGGCAAGGCTAAGAAGGATGAGCTTGCAGCTTATAACGGCAAGGAAGTTGTTATGGGTATCAGACCTGAAGATATTTATGATGATCAGCTTCATATTACCGAGATGGCTGATTGCGTATGTGATGTTGAGATTGACCTCACAGAAATGATGGGTGCTGAAACATATCTCTACTTCAAGATTAACGATGTAAACTTTACCGCAAGAGTTAATCCTCGTACAACTGCACAGCGTGAGCAGACTATCAAAATCGCTATTGATCCAAACAAGATTCACTTGTTTGACAAGGAAACAGAGAACACAATTCTCAACTAATTTCGAAATTCTACAACGCATTATGTGTTGTTAAATATCAAAAAGCCCGAAATGAGAAATTCCTCGTTTCGGGCTTTTTATGTTCTTATTAGGGTGAAAGTATAAAACCGAACCGTGATTTTGAAAGGTAAATTTGCGTTTTATCTGCGTTAAAATACTCGGCAATCCGTCAGCCTATCAAAGACGACAAGCCGAAAGATGCCTAAATTAATTGTTTTTGGCAGGTTCGGATTTGTACTTTCACCCTAACCGATAGATTTTTTTATTTTATCCGCTCTGCGTGGAAACTTATTTGGTGTGTTTTTGATTTTTCGTATTACTACAATGTATCTCAAAATATCGCTTTGCGGAAGACTGACCTTGCAAATATCCTCCACTTTTCCGCCAAGAGTTTTAATCATTGTCTCCGCTGCCTTTATCTCATCCTCTGCTCCGTCTGCCTTCAAGGCGAGAAACATACCTCCTACCTTTGCAAATGGCAAACAGTATTCCGAGAGCATTGTCAGATTAGCTACCGCTCTTGATACAACAGCATCATAGCATTCCCTGTACTCCGCTTTTTTCCCCAGCTCTTCCGCTCTGCCGTGTATGCACACAACATTATCAAGCCCTAATTCGTTCTTAACCGCGTTTAAAAAGTTTATGCGTTTATTAAGGGAATCCAAAAGTGTAACCTCTATATCTGTTCTGCATATCTTAAGCGGCAACCCCGGGAAGCCTGCTCCCGTTCCCACATCAATCACAGACTTTACCTCTGACATATCAATTGCCGACAATGGCAAAATGCTGTCCAAAAAATGCTTTACAGATATTCCGTCATCATCAACCACTGCCGTTAAATTCATTTTTTCATTCCACTCTTTGAGCATTGCAGAATATTTTTTAAATTTTTCAATTTGTGCCTCCGAAATATCAATTTTCAATTCTGACATTCCGTCTGCGAAAATTTTTGTATTCATAAATTATTCCTTTATCTCGCACATATATTCAAAAAACTACTCCGCATACATAGGGAAAAAGTCAACTCTCGGCTCTAAGAATTTGAGCTGATGTTCTGTTTCCCCAACACAATAGTCATTCATTGTATCAAAAATTCTGTTCCAATCCCAGAAGTCCTCGCCAAAACCTAAATACTCACATATCATTTCTGATCCCTTAGGTGCAATGGGATGCATCAAGACTGTTGCAACTCTCACCATATGGAACACGTTACGCAAAACCTTTTTACGCAATTCATTGTCGTCAGCCTTGTCCGCCTCTGCAATGTTCTTTGCCCAATATTTATTGGCATTTCTTATATATGTGTCCATAAGGCTCATAACAGTGTGGAACTCCGTCATATACATTGCTCTCTCATACTTTAATATGACCTCCTTAGACTCCTTGATTACATCTTCATCAATCTCACCTAATGGCATTTTTCCGTCATTGTACTTCTGAGCCGTATAGAAGCAAGACCTTGCCACTCTGTTAAACACATTTGACAACAGCTTGCCCTCCTTCATTACAGGGTCCGCGTCTTTTTCGTTAGCCGTCGGGTTCAAAGGCTTAGGCTGAAAGCTGACACTCTTTAAACCAAGTCCCAATCCCAAAAAGTGTGCTCTCAAATGCTCAGGCATATAGTAATCAAACAGCTCCTCTGCCATTGGCGGCTTAACATTGCCGCTTGAGCTTGCCTTTTTATTCAAAAACAGAATATGGTTATTTGCCACAAGGGTCGGCATCTTAATCTGACCATTCTCAGGTCTTGCTGTAACGCTCTCCTTACCCTGTAACGCCATAAACAACGCAGGCTCTGCAATACCATAAAAATAAATATTGTCCTGACCTATAAACTGATAAATTTCGGAATCTTCATCACACCAAAACTTCTTCCATTCGTCCTCATCTTTGCCCTCTCTTTTGAGATAAGCCTTTGTGAACGAAATCGGTGCCCACAGGGACTCGGGCCATACCCAAATAGTAAGCCCCTCTTCGCCGTCAAGAACGGGTGCAGGCACACCCCACTCGATATTTCCCGTTAATCTGAATGGCACAAGGGTTTTGCCGGCACGAAATCTTATATTATTTGCATTTAAAACATCTCTCGCCCTATCTCTGTCATCTAAATTTTTAAACTCAAGCGAGAACGAAGTCTTGTTTGCTCCTTCGTTTAATATATGCTCAGGCATATCGCCTTTTATCTTGCAATAATCTTCCGCATATTCATTCTTAACATACACCAACGGCGGTGTCATAAACTCGCGAATTGTGTTGGAAACAAGAGGTCTTACATTCTCTTTTTGGGATATGTCGTCAACAAAGTCTTCAAACTCATCCTTGAACTTTGTCAAATCTATATACCAATTGGCTACATCTCGCATC
>CADAVS010000116.1 GCA_902791425.1 uncultured Ruminococcus sp. | reverse complement strand
ATCAAGAATATCCCCGACATTCGCACATATGTATCTATTGACGGAGGTATGACGGACAACCCCAGATATATCTTATATCAATCAAGATATACTGCCGTATCCGCCGAAAATCCTCTCGCACCTCAGGATAAGACTGTAACAATCGCAGGAAAATGCTGTGAGTCAGGCGACCTTATCGGCAAGGATATGCCTTTAAATGATGTGAAAGTCGGCGAAATAATCGCTATACTCTCAACAGGTGCTTACAACTACTCAATGTCCAGCAACTATAACAGAGTTCCCCGTCCGCCTATCATTATGATAAAGGACGGCAAGCCTACCGTTGCTGTCCGCAGAGAAACATATGATGATATGTTAAAGTGTGATATGTTCTAAAATTTATAAATTGGGAGGTTCCTATGCTTCTATCTATACTATCGAGTACGGGAATGAGTATCAGTCAAAAGCTGGTATATGTTTTAGTAATAGCTTTTTGTGTACTGCTTTCACTTTCGGTGCACGAGATGTCCCACGGACTTGCCGCCTACGCTTTAGGTGATAAAACAGCCAAGTCTATGGGCAGGCTTTCGATAAATCCGCTCCATCATCTTGACCCGTTTGGTGCTATATGCTTATTCCTTTTCGGTTTTGGTTGGGCAAAACCTGTTCCCATAAATCCGTGGAATTTTAAGCACAACAAGGCAGGTATGGCTTTCGCTGCACTTGCAGGGCCTCTTTCAAACTTTATACTTGCGTTTATAGCACAGATTGGAACAGTAATCTTGGGAGGGCTCAGCTTTAGCTCTGATACTTCCGTCACCTTCAATATTGCAACTGTCGCTTATATAATATGCAGCTATCTTGCAATTATCAATTTGGGGTTGGGGTTATTTAACTTAATTCCCATTCCGCCTCTTGACGGCTCTAAGATTTTAAATACACTGTTGCCCGAGAGAATTTACTTTAGGATAATGGAATACGAAAGATATGGTTTTATCATATTAATTATCCTAATTAACACGCCGATTTTTAACACATTTTTAAGTCACGGCAGAGCTGCGATTTTGGGCTTTTATGATATGATAATAAATCTGTTTATATAAGGGAACAATTATGGAGCAATTAAATTTTAAATTGGATAGCTTCGAAGGGCCGTTAGATTTACTTTTGATGCTGATCCGAAAGAATAAAGTCAGCATATATGATATTCCTATCTCGATTATTCTTGACCAATACCTAAGCGTTATGGCTGAGATGAAGGAAATGGACTTGGAAATCTCAAGTGAATTTTTGGTACTTGCGGCAACCTTGTTGCAGATAAAATCCAAGATGCTCCTGCCAAAGCCTGAGGACGAAGAGGATGACGGAGTTGACCCTCGCGAGGAGCTTGTTAAAAGGCTTGCCGAATATAAAAAAATAAAGGAAGCCGTACCCTTCTTTAAAGAGCGTCAGAATATCGGAACGGTTATGTACTTTAAGGTCCCCGATGCAATTGAGCGACCTCCGGCAGAGCTGAACACAGCACCGCTTACCCCGGAAAATCTAATTTTGGCATACAAGCGTGCATATCAACGCTTAGAGCGTAAACTACCACCGCCAAAGCACTCCTTTGAGGGTATCGTAGGTCACGAAAAGGTATCTATACGCTCACGGGTTTCAAATATATGGAGCAAGCTGAAAATCAAAAGTATGCTGCTGTTTAAGGACCTTTTTAAAGGCACAAAAACAAGAGCGGAAGCCGTTGCCTCCTTCCTTGCGGTTCTTGAACTTATTAAAATAAAAAAGATACGCATTGAATACGAGGAAGACGGCAACATCTCAAACCCTAAGGTATACAGAACTGACGACAACGATTTGGACCTTGAAGTGTTTGAAGAATAAAAACATTAGTTAGAGGAAATCATATGGAAATAAGAGAAATTCAGGCAGCCATTGAGGCGGTATTATTTGCCGCAGGTGATGCCATAGAACTTGAACGTCTTGCCGATATCGTAGATGTTGACAAAAAATCATTGCGTGAAATATTGAAAAAAATGATGGATGAATACAACTATGAACGCAGAGGCATACACATAATCCGTATGGAGGACAGCTATCAGCTATGCACCCGCGGCGAGTTTTCGGAATATGTTTCACGTTTGGCAGAACCGCCCAAAATGATGAATTTATCAAATGCGGCGTTGGAGGTCTTAGCAATAGTCGCATACAAACAGCCTGTTACCAAAAGCTCAATTGAACACATCAGAGGAGTCAATTGCGATTACATAGTAAATCGTTTGATAGAGCGCAACTTCATTGAGGAAAAGGGCCGTCTTGATGCTCCCGGCAGACCAATTCTGTTTGGTACAACACAGCACTTTTTGCGTATATTCGGCATATCAGAGCTTGAGGATTTGCCCGACTTTGACTCGCTCGGTCAAACTGCCGAGGAGGGCGAACAGCTTGAAATGGAGGTTGTTTCCGACTTAAATCAAGAGAAAATGCCTAACATTGACCTTTCGGACACGCCCGAGGAAATATAAGGCAATCTATACCAATTCTTTAAAGCGAGGGGTAAATCAATGCTGTATGTTTTAATAGTATTAGCAATTATTGCATTGATTATATTTGCTCTGATTTTTCCGTTTACTACGATTGTGGTTCACTACAAGGATATGCAGCTTGACGTAAATATTAAACATTTGTTTTTCAAAAAAAATCTTTTCTTTGATTTTGCAAAAGCGAAAAATACCGAGCATAAAAAAACAAAAGATGAAGCTGACACTGCCGAAAGCAAGGGCTTTGACATTAGGTCAAAAATTAACGACATTAAGGACAGAATATACAGTTCCGAAACAGGCTTTAATATTGATGAGGTTAAAAACGTAAAGAACGAGTTGACTGATGCCTATTCGGAAACATTTGCTTTAATTCGTAAGTTTTTAGGCAAGACAAGATTTAAAATTCATATTCCTACAATCAGAGTTAAATTGGATTACGGAACAGGCAACCCTGCGAATACAGGAATGATATACGGCTCTGTTTGGGGACTTGTGGGAGTTATATATCCCCTTGCCGCTATGTATTTTCACATAGCTTTTCCTCAATTGGATATAACACCCGACTTTTACGGAAAGCGTTTTAACATAGAAATAAAGAGTATAATTAAGGTAAGGCCAACACATATTATCAATGCGGCACTGACAACACTATGGACCCCTATCCTTACCTATTTAAAAAATAAATTTAAAAAAGGACGTGACAAATAATGGCAGATAAACACCCTATAGAAGGAATTATGTACACAGCTCTGCAAGGTCTTAAGGATATGATTGACGTAAACACAATCGTCGGTGATGCCATAACATCACCTGACGGCTCGGTTATCATTCCTATTTCAAAGGTTGCAATCGGTTTTGGCGTAGGCGGAAGTGAATTTGAAAAGTATAATTCAAAAAGCACAGACGGCTCCGACCCCAAAAATATGTTCGGCGGTGCAACAGGCGGAGGCATATCCCTTACACCTGAAGCCTTTTTGGTAGTCGGCAACGGAAAAATCAGAATGATTTCCGTCACACCTCAAAACAGCATTTATGACAGATTAATTGACTTTGCACCTGATGCAATAGACAAGGTTGCAGAAATCTTTAAACCAAAAGACAAAAAGCAAAAGGATGTCGAGGTAACAACTGAATATGCAGAGCCTGCAGACACCGAAGAATAATTCAAAGCAAACAGGACGTCAGCTAAAAATGCTGACGTCCGTTTTTGTTAGTCTGTAGCTGCACTTTACAGCTTCCCTTTTGAAAAAATGTCAATTATTCTATAAAATTATTTCTAATATAAACCCTCCTTGCATAAACGAGCCGAATATTCAAAATAATTTTTTCACTGCAGTTGGGCTTGGCAACTGTTTGGGCTTTGGGCAAGTATTCAATAAAATTATTTTGAATTTTACAGCACTGACCACATTTTATCAATACGTCAATTTTTTTCTTTCACCCTAACAGCAAGTGAAGTAACCAAAAGAATTATGGGAGAAATGACTCCGAAAAGCAATCCCATTTTAATATTGTCCGAGAATGCTCCCGAAACAAAGCCTACCAAGGACGGGCCCAGGGTACAGCCTAAATCTCCCGAAAACGCAAGTATGCCGAACATTGCACTTCCTCCGCTCGGACACCTCTTTGCCGCAAAGCTGAATGTTCCCGGCCAAAACACACCCACAGACATTCCTACAAATCCACAGCCTGCGAGGGCAAAAATCGGATTATTGCACAGAGCCGTCACCAGATACGAAATTATACATACCGCCGCAGATACCGCCATATATAACAATATATTAACCCTCTTTGCAAACACCGAGTATATCACCCTGCCTGTTCCCATCATTACGGCAAATAAGCAAGGGCCTGCTATATCCCCCACCGCTTTTGATACGTTTAAGCCTTTTTCCGCAAAGACAGATGCCCATTGGCTTACCGCAAGCTCTGACGCTC
>CADAVS010000115.1:2267-6781 GCA_902791425.1 uncultured Ruminococcus sp. | reverse complement strand
ACCTGACGAAGCTCGGCGTCACTATACGCATACTTGTGAACCTTGCCGCGGCTTATCTTGTAAAGAGGCGGCTGTGCAATATATACGTGCCCCTCCTCAATCAACGGACGCATAAATCTAAAGAAGAATGTAAGCAAAAGCGTTCTTATATGAGCACCGTCGACGTCGGCATCTGCCATAATAACTATTTTGCCGTAACGCAGCTTTTCGATATTAAAATCCTCGCCAAAGCCTGCACCCAAAGCGGTTATAACGGGCGTCAGCTTATCATTGCCGTACACCTTGTCCACCCTTGCCTTTTCAACATTTAACATCTTTCCCCAAAGAGGCAGAATAGCCTGAAAGCGTCTGTCCCTGCCCTGCTTTGCGGAACCGCCTGCAGAATCTCCCTCGACAATGTAAATCTCCGTATAGGTATTATCCCTGTCCGAACAATCCGCCAGCTTACCGGGGAGAGAGGCACTCTCAAGTGCACCCTTTCTCCTGGTGTTTTCTCTTGCACGCTTTGCCGCCTCTCTGGCACGTGACGCAGTCAACGACTTGTCTACAATTGTCTTTGCAACAGCAGGATTTTCTTCAAAAAATTCGGTAAGCTTTTCGTTTACCATCTTTTCAACTATTGAACGCATTTCGCTGTTACCAAGCTTAGTCTTTGTCTGTCCCTCAAACTGAGCCTCTGTAACCTTAACGCTGATTACGCACGACAAGCCTTCACGCACATCTTCACCTTTGAGGTTTTCGTCATTCTCTTTTAAGAATTTGTACTTTCTTGCATAGTCATTGATAACCTTTGTCAATGCCGCCTTAAAGCCCACCTCGTGAGTACCGCCTTCGGTGGTGTTGATGTTGTTGGCAAAACTAACTATATTTTCTGTGTAGCCGTCATTATACTGAATAGCAACCTCTGCCTCAGAGTTTTCTCTGACAGAGTTCACGTATATAACCTCAGAATGAATAGGCTCCTTATTTCTGTTGATATATGAAACAAACTCGCGGATACCGCCCTCGTATATCATATCCTCTTCTTTTTTGTTATCGGGAGCGTCGTCACGGTCATCAATCAAAGTAATCCTGACACCTGCATTCAAAAATGCCTGCTCTCTCAGCCTTAAAAGAAGTGTGTCAAAGTCGAATACAAGAGTTTCAAATATTTCGCCGTCAGGCTTAAAATGAACCTTAGTACCCGTTTTATCCGTATCGCCTATCTCTTTAAGAGGGCCGCAGCTTTTTCCTCTTTCGTATCTTTGATAGTACACGTGTTCGCCGTTTGAAATCTCTACCTCAACATATTCGGACAGAGCATTAACAACGGATGCACCAACACCGTGCAAACCGCCTGAAACCTTATATCCGCCGCCGCCAAACTTACCGCCTGCGTGAAGCACAGTAAATACAACCTCTACCGCAGGTATTCCCATTTTGGGGTGAATACCCGTAGGAATACCTCTGCCATCATCAGTAACGGTAACAGAATTATCCTTCTCAATAACAACCCTGATATGCTTACAATATCCTGCAAGAGCCTCATCAATCGAGTTATCCACTATCTCGTATACAAGATGGTGCAAGCCCCTTGCAGATGTAGAGCCGATATACATACCGGGACGCTTACGAACAGCCTCTAACCCCTCTAAAACCTGTATTTGTTCGGCATCATATTCTCCCTCAACGGGAACGCTTGTAATATGTTCCTCTGCCAATATTCTCAACTCCGTTTCAAGTTATATTTTAAAACCTATCTGTATTTTTCAGCCCTGCCTGCAAGTGCCTTTGACGAAATATTCGTCACATACACTACCGACTGACCATCTATTTCACATATTATAAAGGACTTTGGGATATCGTCTGAAACATTCCTGACAAACCCCTCCTCCTCAACAATCTTTAAAAAGTCCCGTGTGTGAACAGAATGCGATGTACTTTCCAAGTCCATAATCGCAATTATGTCCGAGGTGTTTACAACCATTCCTTTTCCAAGATGCAAATACATCCGAAAAACCTCCGTTTTTAACAGTCAGACAACCTCTGCTCTGCCGTTTTCAACATAAATTCTGCACGTATCCTCAGGTACATTCAAGCCGTCAACATCTGTGCAGGTAATTATAATTTGTGTCTTGCCTATGTCACCCAATATATATTCTCGCCTGCTTTTGTCAAACTCACTCATTATATCGTCCAAAAGCAAAACGGGCATATCCCCTGTTTCAGAGTTCATCAACGCAACCTCGGCAAGCTTTTCTGCCATAACAATAGTTTTTTGTTGTCCCTGTGAAGCATAAGTCTTTGCCTCGTAGCCGTTGACAAAAAATTCAATATCCTCTCTGTGAGGCCCCACAACCGTTTCCCTCAAATTTAATTCTCTGCTTTGCGAGTCTTTTATCTTGCTTATAAGAGCATCTTCTATTGCTTTTAAATCCATACCGCATACGTTGCCGACACAGCTTTTGTATTTCATTTCAAGCTTTTCGGCACCGTTTGAGATATCATTTTGTATCTCTTGAGCGAGTCGCTCAATCTTGTCCAAAAACAGAGAACGATATATTATTATATTTGCCGAAACGGCCGCAAGCTTTTCATTCATAATTCCAAGCAAGGTCAGATTGGGATTGTCCATCTTTAAGATTGAATTTTTGCTCTCTACTATTCTCTTCATCTCTGTCAAAGAAGATATATAGCCGGGCTTAATCTGACTTATAAGCACGTCAAGATTTTTTCTTCTGATGCTCGGTCCCTCTTTGACAAGCCCTAAATATTCAGGTCCGAAGTAAACCACATTGAATCTTCTCACAAGCTCACTGTTTTTTCTGATTGGAACCTCATTTGCAGTAATTTTCTTTCTCTTATCCCTAAATATCTCCGCCTCCAGAATATTGGTCCGCATACTATCAGAAAATTCAAGGGAAATCTTTGCACTGTCCGCGTTATGATTGATAAGCTCAACATCTCTTTTGGCACGAATTGACTTTCCCATTGCAAAGAAGTAAACCGCCTCCAAGATATTGGTTTTACCCTGGGCATTGTCGCCATATACGACATTTACGCCATCGCCAAAGGTAATGTCCTGCTGTATGTAATTTCTGAAATTTGTAAGCCCAAGATGCAAAGCCTTCATACGCAGTCACTCCTTATATAATAATTATTCTGCGTGTAATCTGAGAGGGAGGATGAGATACAAAAAGTCATCTCCGTTCTCAGGGGTAATAACAAGCGGACTTGTTGACGTATTAAACTTAAGTATAACATTTTCTGTATCAATAACCCTGAATGCCTCAAGCAAATATCTGTTGTAAAAGCCAATTTCCAAAGCACAATCGTTTACGTCAACAGGGATATTATCATCTACATTTCCGGCAGATGTAGAGCAGGAAATATTTATGTTGCCGTCACCTATATTAAAGCGAACAGGACTTTTGACAACATCATTTAATATTATCAACGAAACCCTCTGTATTGACTCTCTCAGCTGTGAGACAGGGCAGGCAAACTCAATAGAATAATCCTTAGGAATTACGCTGTTATAGTTTATATAGTTGCCCTCTATCAATCGGGTTACAAGCTTACAGTTATCAAACATAAAAATCGCATTTCTCGAAGTTGCGGTAATACTGATTTCCTCGTCAGCGTCGTTTAAAATTCTGCCCAACTCAGAAAGAGATTTTTCCGGAATAATCATAGACTTTTCTTCAAAGTCGTTGGGCATATCCGTTTTGCACATAGCCATTCTGTATCCGTCAAGAGCAATCATAGAAAGTCCGCTCTTTTTTATCTCAAGCAGGCATCCCGTCAAAATAGGATTGTTATCAGTTACAGCAACGGCAAAGCCTGTCTTTGCAATCATATCCTTTAGTATGCCTGCGGGAACACTGATTGTATACTCAGGGTCCACAACAGGCAAATCGGGGAACTCCTCAGCGGCAACACCTGCTATCTCAAACTTAGCACCTCCGCTTTTGATAAGAGTTTGATTTTTTTCGTTTGTTTCTATGCTGACCTTAGAGCCTGAAGCAAGAGAACGAATGATGCTTCCCAGCATTTTGGCATTGATAACGATTTCACCTGCCTGCATAACATCTGCATCAATAACCGCCTCAATTCCGATTTCCATATCGTTTCCCGTTAATTTAACTTTGCCGTCCTCCGTCGCCTTTATACACACTCCCTCCAATACGGGAATACTGCTTCTGCTTGATACAGCACGGGATACGGTAGATACTGCCTCGTCAAGTATATCCTGCTCACATATAATTCGCATATTTATCCAAGCCTTTCCGCCCACAATTATAATCCCCATCATATCCTATGGGCAAGATATGAATGTAATGTATATATAATCATCAAAAGTGCGTCTTAAAATCGCATATAGCCGAAGTGCCTCTTGCACCTAATTCTACAATATAAATTATACCACAAACCCATTTTTTTAACAAGTATTTTTTTTAAAAAACCTCATTAAAACGGAAAATTTTTCTTTTCTTTTTGAAAGTTTTGTGATATAATGGACAAGACATTTTTTT
>CADAVS010000115.1:0-2196 GCA_902791425.1 uncultured Ruminococcus sp. | reverse complement strand
CGCTCTGCTATGTTGGAGCGGATCTGACTTGTTCAGCAAAATCGGTTCAAAACCGTCCGACAAATACAGCCATTGGAAAATGGTTATTGCAGTTGGTACGGTTATGGGTATTCACGCTATCTATTCAATTCTCACGGGAACAGAAATTACTTTTAAAGATATCATCTATTATCTGCCCGCATCACTTATGTATATCCTGTCAATGATATTGGGTTACGCAGGGCTCAGATACATAGAGCTTTCTGTTTCGTCACCTATATGCAACTCCTCAGGTGCAATAGCTGCGATTTTTTGTTTCTTTATCTTGGGTCAATCCTTAGACACATTATCTACCGTAGGTGTTGTAATCGTATGTGTAGGCGTTATCCTTTTAGGCTTGACAGAATATTTTGAGGACGAAGAATCAAAACAGCTCAGACAATTAAAAGCAAACGTAAAGTACACAAAAAGCTTTATCGCAATATTGTTGCCTTTGCTTTACTGCTTGATAGACGCTCTCGGAACATTCTTTGACAGCGTTATCTTGGAAGAGGGAAACACATTCCTTCCCAACATATCCCACTATCTCAGCGAGGACTCAGCAAATACAGCATATGAGCTTACCTTCTTGTTTATGGCAATAGTTGCCGCAATATATGTTTTTGTTATTAAGAAGCAAAAAATTACTCTAAAGCAAGAAACTCCAAAAGGTATTGCAGCTATATTTGAAACAGCAGGACAGTTCGCTTATATATACGCAATTTCCGCAAATGCGGTAGGTGCCGCACCTGTCATCTCAGCATACTGCGTTGCATCGGTTCTGTGGAGCAGAATTTTCTTAAAAGAAAAGCTGTCATTTAAGCACTACGTATCAATAGTAATCGCCGTTGTCGGTATTATAATATTAGGCGTCGCCGAAGGCTTGGCAGAATAAATTAAAAGCAATAGGGCAGAAACAAAATCGTTTCTGCCCCTTTATTTTATATCGGAAATGCTCCCCGGTATGTACTACAAATTATAAATCAGGAATAATTTTTTCATTACAGTTGGGGGTTTCGGGACGATGTGGGCATCGTCCCGTGAGAAATCGGTAACTATTATAATTATTGCCGAGCATCTGATGACACTCGGCAATTTTTTATGTATTATTTTTTGAGCAATGTTTCATATTGTACTATTTTCTCGTACATATTTCCGTATTCTTCAAACAGTTCTTGCTGATATTCGTCAAGGGTTTTGGATAATTTAATGGCAATTTCGGCCGCACTAATAACAGCATTTCTGTATTCAACATCAGACATACTCGTTTCCTCCTTTATTAAACTATAATAAAAAATGCGCGGCCTCGCAATGGAGCCACGCACGAAAAACACGCAACTCCTATTATTTTGCTACAAATAATCACTCTTTATTATAGGTTATACCCACAAACCAGACATAAGAAGAACGTGTTTTTACCAAGAGATAAAAACATATCTGGTTATGGAATATTAAAAAATGAGTGATTTAGTAGCAATATTATACTAACATACTTTTTTAAAATTTGCAAGTGTTTTATGGAAATTTTTGTAAGTTTTCGTATTCTTTTTTTGACAAAATACAACAAGAAATGATTTCTTGGGTACATATAAATTGTAAATCCGAAATATTTTTATGGCTGATACGTTGTAGGGCAGGAGCAAGCCCCTGCCCTACGATATTTATTTTATTTATCTGCAAAATGGCAAGTTGTAGGGGACGATGCCCACATCGTCCCGTTTGTAAGGCGTCTGCTGTAATATTTTGCAACACATATATAGTTACAGGAATATATACACTAAAAAATCGTTTATAACTCAATCTTCGTCATAGGGCATCTCAACTGCAGTATAACTGTGATTTACGGCAGGTAAAAACTTTTCTAAAATGTCCT
The DNA here is from genome assembly GCA_902791425.1 of uncultured Ruminococcus sp. GTDB lineage: Bacteria > Bacillota > Clostridia > Monoglobales > Monoglobaceae > UMGS1820. The sequence continues at coordinate 305 of CADAVS010000115.1, read as the reverse complement.
TTGTTTTAAATCTCAGGCTTGATGTATTGATGCAAGGGTGACAGCCTAAAAATTCGGCATCTATAACCTCTTGGTCAATATACAAATTGACAATATTATCTTTGTCGTTCATAAGTCCCAAAATGCTGACAGAGCCCGGCGTAACATCTAAGAACTGTTCCATCTCCTCAGGCGGTCCGAAGGACAGCCTTGAACTGCCTGCCAGCTTGGAAAATATGCGTGTTCTGTACGGCTTGTCCGCAGGCATCATCAACAAATAAAATCTTGTCTTTTGTCTGTTGCACAGAAACAAGTTCTTACAAATT
>CADAVS010000114.1 GCA_902791425.1 uncultured Ruminococcus sp. | reverse complement strand
AAAAGAAAAAATACAAGGTGCTTTTGACTTTCCGATTGGATTGACTTCTCCTCGAAAATTATGTGATTTTAAACCGACATACGGATATATATTCGAGAACGAAATAAAAGAGTATCAATATTGGGGTTACTGTGATATAGACGTTGTGCTGGGTGACTTAAATTCTACAATTCCTATCGAAGGCGGATATGACAAGCTGTTCGTACACGGACATATGACACTTCTTAAAAATACCCCTGACATAAACAGAATGTTTATGTCAACTGTTGCTGAATGTCCTGAAACCTATCGGGAAATATTATCTGATACGGATAATCATATATTTGATGAAACATCTGACGGATTGAGCATCAATTTAATTTCAAAGAAGTGCGGAGCAAAGCTGTATTTTGATTATAATATTGCGGATATTACTCCGTATTCGTATCTTTTTAAGAGGTCATTATATGATTATGGCTGTCCGACCAAGCAGGGACGCAGTGCAAAAAGCGAAGATATATCAAAGCAAATATTCTATTGGGAGAACGGAAAACTGTTCAGGTATGCACTAAACGGACAAGGTGAATTGGTTACAGAGGAATTTAGATATTTTCATTTTCAGAAAAGAGATATGAAAATTGAGGACATTTTGGATTGCGACTCATTTCTTATTGTGCCTAATGCAATGATTCCTTTTGACAGGGAAGTAACAAAAGATATAATAGACAAATATACCAAAGATAAATTAATTTATCCGCAGTATTACAAGCTGAAATGGAAGAATTTAAAGAAAAAGCTCAGGAGGATTGTATCGTGAAGGTCCTAAGTGATTATAAAAAGTGTACAGGCTGTGGGGCTTGCTCTCAAATATGCCCTAAGAATGCAATAGTGATGAAGCCCGATGATGAGGGATTTCTCTATCCGGAAATAAATTCGTCATTGTGTATTGACTGCGATACCTGCAGAAAAATCTGTCCCCAAAACGGAAAGGATTATGTAAATGACGGCTCTGTTAAATTTTGGGGCGGAATGATAAAAGATGAAGCCACATTGATGAAGAGCTCGTCAGGCGGAGCGTTCTCTGCCGTTTGCCGGATACTTGATGATGATGCGATAATTTGCGGTGCAACATATGATGACAAATTAAATGTGCATCATACCTGGTGCTCAAACGGTGATGGAATTGATATATTCAGAAAATCAAAGTATTTGCAAAGTGACGTTGGAGAGATATATATTAAAATAAAGAATTTTCTGTCCGAGGGCAGAACCGTATTGTTCAGCGGCACTGCGTGCCAGGTGGCAGGGTTGTATGCGTATCTCGGCGGTAAGCCCGAAAAGCTTTATACAGTTGATTTGATTTGCCACGGAGTTCCCAGCCAAAAGGTTTTTGATTGCTATATACATAGTCTTGAAAAACATAAAAAAACCAAAATAACAAGATTTTCTTTTAGGGATAAAAGTAATTTCTTAGGGGATTGGGAGATAGGAACAGCCTTTGGAAACGATAAAAAACAAAAGCATCAGGCGTGGGGACAGGACTTTTATATGTCGGGATTTTTGAGGGCGTTATTTTACAGACCTGTCTGCTATTCTTGTCAATATGCTAATTCAGAAATTAAACGCCCCGCAGATTTAACCATAGGTGATTTTTGGGGAAGTAAATCTGTAAACCCTCTATATGATGACAAAAAGGGAAGTTCGCTGATTGTTGTTAATTCCGAAAAGGGAGATTTTCTTATTGAAAAGATGAAAAAAGTTATGGATTTGACATCTGTAAATCGCGAACAGGCTGTAAAAGAAAACCGTAATTTGATTGAACCAACAAAAGAAAATCCCAAAAGAGAAGAATTTTTCAATCGTTTAAATCAAGGTCAAGACTTTATAACCATTATGAAGGATTACAGAAAGGGAAAATCACATTCGCAGATTGTGCGAGTGTTGGTCACCAAGGTTGCTCCTTTTCTTGTTGAACACAAGAGAAAAAAAGTCCGTAAGGAACGGCAATCGAGAATGTAGTTTTTGTTAAATTTGTTATACAGGAGTGAGATTAAAATGAAAAAAGTACAATTAACCAATAAGACTGTTTTAATAACAGGAGCGGCAGGATTTATCGGTTCCAACTTAGTTTTGGAGCTGCTTGAAAAACAGTCGCCAATCAACATAGTAGGTGTTGACAATATGAACGACTACTATGATGTTTCAATCAAGGAATGGAGATTGAAGGAAATCGAAGGTTGTGTTGATAAGCACAATGACTCTGATTGGACTTTTGTTAGGGGAAGCATATCAGACAAACAATTAGTTGACAAGATTTTCGGAGAATATAAGCCCGATATTGTTGTAAATTTAGCCGCTCAAGCAGGTGTACGCTACTCGATTACCAACCCTGACGCATATATCGAAAGCAATTTAATCGGTTTCTATAATATATTGGAGGCTTGCCGTCATTCCTGTGACAATGGTGCAAAGGGAGTAGAGCATTTGGTTTATGCGTCTTCAAGCTCTGTGTACGGTTCCAATAAAAAAGTACCGTACAGCACAGATGATAAGGTTGACAATCCCGTATCCCTCTATGCCGCAACAAAGAAGTCAAACGAGTTGATGGCTCACGCTTACAGCAAGCTATACAACATTCCGTCTACAGGTCTGCGTTTCTTTACTGTTTACGGCCCTGCCGGCAGACCTGATATGGCATATTTTGGCTTTACAAACAAGTTGCTTAAAGGCGACAAAATACAAATCTTTAATTTTGGTAACTGCAAGCGGGACTTTACCTATGTGGATGATATAGTGGAGGGCGTAAAACGTGTAATGATGTCACCGCCTGAGAAAAAGAATGGTGAAGACGGATTGCCTATTCCGCCTTATGCAGTATATAACATAGGAAATAATCAGCCGGAAAATCTCTTGGATTTCGTAGATATTCTTCAGCAAGAACTAATCAGAGCAGGGGTGCTTCCTGAAGATTACGATTTTGAGGCACACAAAGAGCTTGTTCCTATGCAGCCGGGTGATGTCCCCATAACCTATGCGGACACTTCTGCCTTAGAACGGGATTTTGGCTTTAAGCCAAGCACAAGTCTGCGTGAAGGCTTAAGGAAATTTGCCGAGTGGTATAAAGAATATTATAATATTTGATTTTACATAATAGGAGAATTTGAGGTATGAAAATGGACACATCCTTTGAAAATATGTTATATTTGCTTGGCAACGGTGCGACAGGCTGCAATACTACTGTACTCGATACTGAAAACATTGATGTTGAGGCTATACGCAAATACGCAATAGAGCAGAATGTGTGGACAATAATCTATAAGCCTCTCAGTAAATTATGCGATATTTCAAGGTATGAAACAGAAGTTATCGTTTCTGTGTTGCAAGGTATAAGGCAAAGGGCGTTTCAGTATGAAATGATACGCAAGCTTGAAAGTGCCGGAGTTGGCTGTTGTATTATAAAGGGTATGTCGGTTGCTATGCTCTACAAAGACCCTGAGTGCAGATTATCAGGCGATGTTGATGTGCTTATAGATTCCAAAGATGAAGAAAAAGCTCTTGAATTATTAAAAGAAAACGGGTATAATATTACAAGCAGAAGGGATAAAAATTCACACCATTCTGTTGCAAAGCATCAGATAGGCGGTACTCTTGAACTTCACACAGAGCTATACAGTTACATATATAAAAGTATTATTTTTAACGGATTAGAACTGTATAATGAGCCGCAGAGGGTTATTGAAATAAATGGCGAAGAATACAAAACTCTTGGGATAAACGATGGGTTGATGTATCTTACTGCACATTATATCAAGCATTTTATCAATTGCGGCGGCGGTGTGCGTCAGATGATGGATTTACTGTTATATATTAAAAAATATGAAAATGAAATTGACTTTGAACTGTACGACGAAAGATTAAATCAGCTTTCATACAAAAAACTTATAGATACGGTAAAAACCATAGGTGCAAAATATTTTGGCTTTGATTTTGAAATAAAAAACACAGAACTTATGGAAAAAATTATAGAAGACACTCGGACAGGCGGTATCTTCGGTCACGAGAGAAATGCTAATATCCGCAACGGGTTTCGCACAGAGTTTTGTAAAAGACGCTCAGATGCTTCAAAGTTAAATATGGATTATATGCTGTTATTTAAGTTAGAGAAAAATATTTTTCAAAGAATATTTATCAGTAAGAAAAGATTGGTTGACAGCGGTTACAAGTATGCAAAAAATACTTTGCTTGTGCCTTTTGCTTGGGTTCAGCGTGCATATGATACATTGCTTGAAAGAAATAAGTCCAAAGGTGACATAGAGGCTCATAATAAATTTAACGAACGAATAGAACTTATGAAAGATTTAAATATGATAAAATAGGAGTTGTATAACGTGAAAGTTCCTTTCACGCTATGCCTCCGGCGGAATTAATTGCCCGTGCGAAATTTTCTTACGGCTAGGGTGAAAGTATAAAACTGAACCGTGATTTTGAAAGGTAAATTTACGTTTTATCTGTGTTAAAATACTCGGCAATCCGTCAGGATTACCTCCG
>CADAVS010000113.1 GCA_902791425.1 uncultured Ruminococcus sp. | reverse complement strand
ACCTTTCTTTTGTGGATTTGTTTTTTAGTCGAAACTATTTTACCACAATTTTTGGTTGTTGTCATTTTTTAATGTAACATATCTATTTTAACACTACATGAGTGCAAAAAACCGAAAAAAGCACGTATTTAGTATATTTTGTTTAATAGTGATAATTATACAATTCAAAATGATGTTGTTTTGTTCCAAATAGCTCATATAAGATGTTATAAACACTTGACATTTGCGAAATTTTTGATAATATATAGTTATGTACAGTATAATTATGGGGGTGCGTTATTAATGGAAATTACAAAGGATATAAAATATGTCGGTGTCAACGACCACGATATTGACCTTTTTGAAGGGCAGTATGTTGTCGAAAACGGAATGGCGTATAATTCTTATGTCATTCTTGATGAAAAGGTTGCGGTTATGGATACGGTGGACATCAGATTTACCCACGAGTGGATTGACAATATCCAAAATGTTTTGGGTGACAGAAGTCCTGATTATCTTATAATTCAGCATATGGAGCCTGACCATTCGGCAAACATTGCCAACTTTATGAAGATATACACAAACACTCAAATTGTTGCATCACAAAAAGCGTTTACAATGATGCAGAACTTTTTTGGCAACGATTATGCCGACAGAAGAATTGTTATAGCGGAAGGGGATTCCATATCTCTCGGAAAGCATACACTTAACTTTGTTGCGGCACCGATGGTTCACTGGCCGGAGGTTATGGTGACATATGATGCGTATGACAAGGTGTTGTTCTCGGCTGATGGCTTCGGAAAGTTTGGTGCTCTTGATGTAGAGGAGGATTGGGCTTGTGAAGCACGCAGATACTATGTAGGTATCGTAGGCAAGTACGGCGGACAGGTTCAGGCTTTACTTAAGAAAGCGGCAGGTCTTGATATAGAGAAGATTTGTCCCTTGCACGGACCTATTCTTACAGAAAATCTTGGCTACTATATTAATTTGTATGATATTTGGTCAAGTTATTCGGTTGAGAGCGATGGTATTATGATTGCGTATACCTCTGTGTACGGAAACACGAAAAAGGCGGTAGAACAGCTTGCCGAAAAGCTCCGTGCAAAGAACTGTCCTAAGGTTGTTGTGAACGACCTTGCACGCTGCGATATGGCAGAAGCGGTGGAGGATGCCTTCAGATACGGAAAGATTATTCTTGCAACAACAACATATAACAATGATATTTTCCCGTTTATGCGTGAATTTATCAATCATTTGACAGAGCGTAATTTCAGTAACCGAACAGTCGCTTTCGTAGAAAACGGAAGCTGGGCACCAAGAGCTATGAAGGTTATGAAGTCAATGCTTGAGGGCTGTAATAACTTATCTTACACTCAGAATAATGTGCATATTATGTCCGCAATGAATGACGAAAATAAAAACGAGATTGAGGCTCTTGCTGACGAGCTTTGCCAGAACTATCTTGCACAGAGTGACGAAACTGCCAACAAGAATGACTTGACGGCACTGTTTAACATTGGATACGGACTCTATGTTGTAACCTCAAACGACGGTAAAAAAGATAACGGGCTTATAGTAAATACGGTTACTCAGGTTACCAATACGCCGAATCGTATAGCTGTCACAATCAATAAGGAAAACTATTCTCACCACGTTATCAAGCAGACAGGTGTAATGAATATAAATTGTCTGTCCACAGAGGCACCGTTTAGCGTATTTGAAACCTTCGGCTTTCAGAGCGGAAGAAATACAGACAAGTTTGCAAATTCTGAGCCTTTGCGTTCTGATAATGGTTTGGCATTTCTGCCGAGATATATAAACTCATTTATGTCATTAAAGGTAGAACAGTATATTGACCTGGACACTCACGGAATGTTCATATGCAATGTGACAGAATCACGTGTTATTTCTAATGTTCCAACAATGACATACAATTATTATCAAGAAAATGTTAAGCCAAAGCCTGAAACCGATAAGAAGGGCTACGTGTGCAAGGTTTGCGGATATGTCTATGAGGGAGATACACTTCCCGACGATTTTGTGTGTCCGTTGTGTAAGCACGGAGCGGCTGACTTTGAACCGATTGGTTAATGAACGGATAGGACAGAATATACATTTTATATACATAAAATCGGTTGAAAAATGGAAGTGTCACAAGATAAAATGTGTATGGGTTTCTTTTAAACCTGTCCAAGCGTTAATGAATAGACTTTTGAAAAAAATTTGTGCAACAGGCAGAAGGTTGTCCGAAGGGACAGCTCTCCTGCCTGTTTTGCTGTAATGGACTTAAAGTCGGAACTTAAGAAAAATAATTGGGGAACTAATTAAACAAGATTTCAATTTACCGTGGCAACAAAATTGTGTAATCCCCGGAAATATGTTCGCCCCTATAGTATATACCATATACAGGATCCTCAATTCGTTCAAACCGCTCATAATATACCGGCGTACAATCACCTAGGAGAATGCTTGAAACCTTCAATGTTTCATTTCCTCGCTTTTCCGGGAATATACAAACCGTTGCGTCATTCAAACCTGTAATACGCAGTATTCTATGATATACCATACTCACAGGAGCAATCTCCTTTAATGATATTATCCCGTTTTCCTGCTCAACAAACACTCTGCATTCCTTGTGTTCACTTCTTCCAAATCTATACATAGAATATCCGTCTTTTATTTCACAGTCTGTTCCTGTCAAAATCGGTGCTCCCCATGGGAATTTTAATGCCGTTTCCGTCGTTAAGTTTGGATTATACACGGAAAATAACATAGAATTATCACTTGACGACACTGTAATACAAGGTGATTTCACCTCATCTGATATTTTGTTGAATTTAATACTGTATCCGAGGTCTTCAAGCATTTCCCTGATTTTTGACGGCGATGATGTAACAGCCACCTTATTTGGGGCATCCGGAAATTCGGACAGTCTTTCTTCACTTCCGTAATATATAACTTTACCGCCTGTCTGCTCAAACTCCGATAATTTATTCGCAATTTCTGCTGTTTGAGGTATGGGCGATATTAATATGCTTGCTTTGTATATATTCAAGTCATGTTTTAAGAAGTTATCGGCAGACACAACACAGTTAAGCGGAAGGCCATCATTTATTGCATCCATTATATATTTATCTCCGTAATACATCTCCGAAAGCACGGCTTCGTCGCTTGTTGTTGTGAATTCACGCATCGGATATACCCATACAAGCGGCGCCGGACTGTCCGCCGCATCCTTTTCAGCCTTTAATATATGCGGCAGCGGCTCGTTTACACAAGCATCCGGCATATCTCCGAATGAGTTATCAACGGATAAAATATTAAACAATTCGGCTGAGCGTACATTGCCGTCGGCATCTATTCTTGAAACAGCCATCGGCAGGTATATATCGTGCGGTTCGCCTCCGTAACGGTCATACCACGGAGAATTAACCCACCATGGGTCATGTATGTAATATCGGAATAAGAATTCATCACCCGGCAATTCACATATTCTTGTCATATGCCCCATTATCTCAAGACCGAAATTATCGTTTAATGCAGCCCACGGCGAGTTTGGAGGGGGGACAATATTAAGATTTCCGTTATAAATATCATACAGCGGCACACCGTCCGTTGCATAATCAATACCGGCGGAATTATTTGTACCTCTTGTAGCAATAAGAACATCCGGACATTCCTGTCTGAAAAGCGTCCAAAACTCCCTAATCTTGCTTTTTACTCCGGAGAGCTTATCCGGTCTGAACTTCTCACCGTCGAATATCTTTCCCTCCAAGCTCCAGGGACAATCGCTGAACCCAAAGCCGTTAGAGAGCCAAATATAATCAAAACCCATATCACGCAAAAAGATATTCGCTTGCTTACCCAAAAATGTTGCGAACGGAGTTTTGTCGGGAATGCCTTCGGGATATGCAGCATATCGGCGATTATCACCATTTAAAAGCGCTGTTGCATCAACAAAGCCAAAACTGTCCAACTTTTGCCCGGATGAAATCTCCCTATGACGATTATATTTAAAATCCGACACGGCAAATTCGGGACCTATATCAAATGTTTCACCTACTGTTATCTTTGAATTTGGATAAAGCTCCTTGCCAATTTCTTTAATTTTACCGACTATATTTTTTAAAACTCCGTATGTCATAACAGGCGGGTTTTCTATATATTTTTGCTTTCGCTCGTGAAGTGATGTTGCCGGATTTTCTTCCTCTGACAAGAGTGGTTTATTTGCGGTTCCGACATAGCTGCACCATTCAAATGCAGCATCATTATCTCCGTTATACTCCAATATCTCACTTCCGTCCGATGTCCACATCATAACCGAGATTTCTTCACGCTCTTTAAGTAACGGCATCCATTGCGCAAACATTTTCCGTATTACCGAGGCTATATATTTTTCATCTGTTTTCTTGAAAGGTTTAAGACTAATTTCAAGCGTTATTCTTTTAAACATGATATACTCTCCTATAAAAAGTCAAGTGGTTTTTACCAACTTGCTATATTTTTATTGTTTTTGAACAACCCATTTGGGTTATTCGAGGGCATTGCCCTCTTAATT
>CADAVS010000112.1 GCA_902791425.1 uncultured Ruminococcus sp. | reverse complement strand
AACGGCACGTTCTGCGTTATCAACCTTAATAAGAACAGATACTTTTATTTCAGATGTAGCAATCATATGAATGTTTATATCTGACTCAAACAATGCTTCAAACATTTTTGATGCAACACCGGGGTTGTTTGCCATACCTGCACCGACAATTGAAACCTTGCTTAAATCGTCACGGCAAGTAACTTCATTATAAGACAGTACACTTTTAAGGTCATTTAAAATTTCAATTGTTTTTTCCATATGATTTTTTGTAACAGTAAAGGCGATATCTTTATTTCCGTTTCTGCCAACAGATTGTAAAATCATATCAACGTTTATATTTTCCTTTGCCAAAGCAGAGAATATTTTAAATGCAATCCCCGGAGTATTTTCAACTCCGATTACAGCTATTCTTGCAACATCATTATCACGGGTAACACCCCTAATTAACATTTTTTCCATATCAGCAACCTCCTTAACAACTGTTCCGTCGACTTTATCAAAACTTGATTTTACTTCAAGCTTAACATTGTATTTCTTCGCCATCTCAACTGAGCGGTTATGAAGAACATTTGCACCCAGGCTTGCAAGCTCAAGCATCTCGTCATATGTGATTTCATTGAGCTTTCTTGCGTTGGGAGCAATACGTGGGTCAGCGGTATAAACACCGTCAACGTCCGTATAAATTTCGCATTTGTCAGCGTTAAGAGCTGCGGCTAATGCAACGGCTGATGTATCACTGCCACCTCTGCCAAGTGTTGTAATATCGTCATATCTATTAAGACCCTGAAAGCCTGCAACGACAACAATGTTGTTTCTGTCAAGCTCGGATTTAATTCTTTCGGTATCAATCTTGCTTATTCTTGAATTGCTGTATTCAGCATTTGTTTTAAAGCCTGCCTGCCATCCTGTGAGAGATATTACAGGATGATGAAGCTTCTCAATTGCCATAGCAAGAAGTGCAATAGAAATTTGTTCACCGCTTGAAAGAAGCATATCCATCTCTCTTTTTGACGCATTTGAATTGATTTCAGCAGCCTTTTCGATTAAATCGTCAGTAGTGTCGCCCTGTGCCGAAACAACAACTACAACGTGATTGCCGTTTCTTGCTGTTTCCACAACTCTGTTTGCGACGTTATTAACTCTGTCAGCATCAGCGACAGAGCTGCCGCCGAATTTTTGTACTATAAGTGCCATATGTTTCCCTCCGTTTTATTGTATTTACTCATTTGCAAGACGAATGCAACCGAGTATTTTATAGTCAGAAAGCTCTGATGCCTTAAATTCCTCTAACTCAGTCATAGTCATTGCAGGAGTAAAGATAGCAAATTCATCAGCATATTCTTCGCCGTCAAGGGTTATTACATTAAAGCCTTCGCGGCAGAAGTCTGCACTGTTTGCGTTGCCTTTAAGGCGAACATAAAATCTGAACGGCTGATTTCCAAGAGGTTTAAGATAGCCGTCCTCGCCCTTAACCCAGCCTAATTCAATGTGACTTCCTTTGTTCTTTGTTATTTCAACAATGTCAGAAACAACAGCACTTGCTGTCGGCAATGAACCTGCACCTCTGCCATAGAACATAACGTCACCTAAGCCCTCACCTCGAACTAAAATACCGTTAAAGACATCATCAATGCCGCTGAGGGGGTGGTCTTTTTTAAGAATTAAAGGACATACACCTGCATAAACACCATTTTCGGTCTTTTCTGCCATACCCACAAGCTTTATCACACCGCCGAACTCATTTGCGTATGCAACGTCCTCAAGCTTGATTTTGGTTATGCCTTCGGTTTGAATATCCTCGCTGTTTACATATTTGCCGAATGCTAAAGATGCAAGTATTGCTATCTTTCTGCAGGTGTCAAAGCCTTCAACATCAGCAGTCGGGTCTTTTTCGGCATAGCCGTTATCCTGTGCACCCTTCAGGGCGGCTTCAAAGGTTTCGCCCTCTTTAATCATTTTGGTTAGGATATAGTTTGTTGTTCCGTTTAAAATACCAATAACATTAGTTAATTCATTTGATACAAGGCTGGAGTAAAGCGGTCTGATAATAGGAATACCGCCGCCAACGCTTGCCTCAAAGAGATAGTTCACGTTGTTGTCCTTTGCAATTTGCAAAAGCTCTGTTCCGTGCTTGGCAACTAACTCCTTATTAGAGGTAACAACATTTTTGCCTGCCAGCAAAAGCTGTTTTGTAAAGTCGTAGGCAGGCTTTGTTCCGCCCATAACTTCTGCCACAAGCTCGATTTCAGGGTCGTTTAAAATGTCGTTAAAGTCCTTTGTAAAGCAATCAAATTTGCTGTCGGGAAAATCTCTTAAATCAAGAATTTTTACAATTTCAATAGCTTCACCGCATTTTTTCTTAAGAGAGTCTTCAGAGGTGGAGATTATCTCGCCGATACCGCTGCCGACAACACCAAACCCCATTATTGCAATTTTCATCTGTATCAGTTCCTTTCGTTTACGGTAGTGTTCTTTAGCTGATTAATCCTCAAACCTATTAAGTACAATACCTGTGATAAGTTTTGGCCAGAAATAAGTTGATTTCTGAGGCATCTTTTCGTTCGCAAGAGCAATCTCGCGAATTTCAGATACCTTTGTAGGATTAATAAGGAAGGCACATTGAGCTTCGCCGTTTTGAACGGCCTTGATAGCGTCAGAGCCTTCCCTGACATAGAACAGGTTTTTCTGATTTCTCATATTTTCTTCGTCAATGCCCAGGTGTTTTTCGAGAATCAGTTTATGTAAAACAGTAACATCAAGATGCTTGTATGCATCTGATTTATCTGTTATTTCTTTATCTATTGAGTTAAAGTCCTTTAACTTTAACAGATAGTAATAATTTCCGCCCGTATACATACCAATAAGCTTTTCGTCAACGGTTTTAGCAAGTCTTTCGGTTATGATGCTTGCATAATCGCCCTCTGTGAAGTAAATCTTTGATGCGGAAAATTCTTCGGTCAAAAAGCCCACTATCAATGTTTCGTCAAAACGCTCGATATCACGAACCAACCTGTGTGTAGGAAAGACAAACAATCCGCTGTTGGTCATTGATACCAGCATCATCATTATATAATCATAGTCGGCAGAGCCGATAGGCGTGCCGTCAGCCTCGTGGCGTTCACGTCTGTAATTGAGGGCTGTTTCGTATCTGTGATGCCCGTCTGCAATAAATAACTGCTTGGTGTTAAAAAGTGCCGTGATTTTAGAAAGCACATCAGGGTCCTTTATAATCCATATATTCTGCTTAACACCTTCGGTGCTGTCAAATGAGATATCGGGGTCACATTCGCTGTTTTCCTCAATAAGCTTGGCGATTGCCTCTTCATCGTCAAGATAGAGCGAATATATAGGACTTGTGTTTGCCTTGGTTGTACGCATAAGGTTAAGACGGTCGGTCTTTGCCTTTGATATTGTATATTCGTGAGGCAGAATAACGTTATCGGCAAATTCACGCAGTTCAACCAAAGAGATTATACCCTTAAGAGAATGAACGAGCTTACCGTCATCTAATGAAAAAATTTGTTCATAAATATAGAAAGCAGGGCTGTCTTCTTTTATCAACACCTGTTCCTCTAACCACTTGTTAAGAAAATCGCCGCTGCGTGTATAGCGATTATTTTCTTCTGTATCTGTATCAAATTCCATACCGTAGTCTATACGGATAATATTATTTTCATTCTTGTTATATAGTTCCTGCTGACCTTCCTTTGGAATTATATCATAAGGCGGTGCAGTGACATCGTTAAGATTTTTAAACTTATCTGTGTTATATCTTACGCCGCGAAAAGGGACTACATTTGCCATAGAAAACATCCTTTCGATAAAGTAGATATAGCCATATTATAGATAAAATACGGCTAATAATAGAATAATACACCAAAACACGTATTACGTCAAGGTTATTTTAGCTTAAATTTGTTAAAAATTGTTACAAAACTTGTTGAATTTTTATAGCATCAATGCAGACAATAATAACGATTAAAATACACAGGAGGTAATAGATATGGGCAAATTTTCCACAGGCTTATTTGCAGGTGCGGTAATAGGTATGGGTATTGCTATGTTTGACAAACGCACTATGAAATATGCAAAAAAAGCAATGAAAAACGCAATGAGAACCTATCATCATATGTAGTGAAAATCGAACAATATATGTATATCGACACATAGCGATAAATTGCAATGTGTTGATATACATATAAGTGATATAGAATTTTCTGCCATATTTTTGCATATACATTATTAGTATTATAGGACAAGGCGGAGGATGAAATTAAGTGCGTAAGTATAAAGCGGTGGTGTTGGATTTAAGAAAGATAGCGAAGTCTGTTGTGATTGTGGCGTTAAGTGTGGCTGTCACGGCCACCGCGTTTAATGTGATAAGAGCAGAAAATTCCAAAAATGACGGAACGGAGAATATTTTAAGGAACAGCAGTGCGGTTTTGAGTATTGCGGATAATATAAGTATAGGAGAATACATAAGAAAGGGCGGAAGGATTGTTTCAAAAATTTTTCTCGGCTGTGTTGCGGGGAATACGAATTCGGTATTATCGGGAGCCATCCCAATATATAATGAGGCTTCTCAAAAGGGAAGGTTAATGATTGCAAGAGAGGAGGGAACGAACAGTATTCCTGAGGAGTATGATTGGGCGGATAAATATGCAGAGGGAAAAGAAAATTCTCAAAATTCAGAC
>CADAVS010000111.1 GCA_902791425.1 uncultured Ruminococcus sp. | reverse complement strand
TACCGTTTTTCTTAATTGAACCTCCGCCGTAAACGAGCATAACTGTTTTTCCGTAGTTTGCTAATTCGGCTTTAAGACTGCTCATCGAGTCCTCTCCGACGGCAACTTCTGCGTTGACGGGCTTGTCTTTGCGGACAGAAGCCTGAAAGCCGGATCGCTGAATGCGAAATATTCCTATCAGAATTTTCATACCGAGCTTGTCGGCAGCAAAATCAGAATTACAAACCGCTTTGACTTCACCGACCTTGCGGAACGTGATATCACGGTGAAGCTCAGCATTGACGGAAAGATTACGAAGAGCAAAAAGCTGCCTATTCGCCTTGCTCCCCACGAAAGCATAGAGATTGACCTCCCATTTGCTCTTCCCGAATCCTGCCGTATGGGGACATATCTTACCGTCACAATGCAAAAGGATGGATTTGAGGAAGGAATGTACCAGTTGGAATTGCCCGTTGCTGTAAAAAAACACATATTGGAGCCGCCGCTGGATTTGATTTCTGAAAATGAAAAAGAGATTATCATTGCGGGAGAAGACTTCCAATATCGGTTCAGCAAGCTTTACGGCAGCATCACCGGTATGGTTAGGGACGGAAAAGAGCTGCTTGTGGACAGAGTTCGTCTGACGGTACACCGCGCTCCAACAGATAATGACCGCGCGGTGAAGAGTTTCTGGAATCTGTATGGGGACACTGTAATGGCAGAGAACTTAAATCGCCTGTTTACAAAAGTGTATGAATGTGCCGTACACGGGAACACCGTCACGGTAAAGGGAGCACTTTCCGGCATTTCCAGAACGCCGTTTCTGCGCTTTGAGACGGAGTATGCTTTTTATCGCGGCGGCGAAGTGCGTGTGACTCTGAACGGAAAGGTCAAGGAGGAAATGGAATCCTTCCTTCCGCGTCTCGGCTTTGAATTTACTTTAAAAAAGCCTAATGACGGATTTACCTACTTTGGCTGCGGAAAGCAGGAAAGCTACTGCGATATGCATTACCACACCAAGGCGGGAATCTATGAAAGCACCGCCGCAGAGGAATATATCCCGTATCCTATGCCGCAAGAACACGGAAACCATTGGCACTGCAAATGGCTGAAAATGAACAGCGGACTTGAATTTTTCACCGATGATTTCTTTGAATTCAGCGTAAGTGAATACACCTCGTATATGTTGGAACAGGCGAAGCACACCGATGAGTTGGAAAAGAACGGTTTTACCAACGTCCGTATTGACTACAAAAATTCCGGTATTGGTTCTGCCAGCTGCGGTCCCGGACTCATAGAACAATATCGCCTCGACGAAAAGGAAATTCACTTTTCATTCTTTATACACTGACCTTGTAGCTAATCGAGTATGAGGGGCTGTCTCACTAAAAAGGTGAGATAGCCCTAAAAATTTGCACACAAAAAGACTAAAAAGAATAGTTTGATATTTTTTAACATTTATGATATAATAATCACAGAAAGTCTTGCATAGCAAGACTTTGGGCTTTGCTCTTTTACTGCTTTGCACAAACTGTCATATTGACGGCTGCGTAAAAATGCCCTTGCAAGCAAGCTCTTTTACTTATGGTATAAAATATTAGGGCAGTAAAATTTAGAATTCCTAAAGGCCATAAAGTAAAATGTTCAAGAAAAATCGGTGCTGTATTATACAGGAGAGCAGACGAATACGGCGGAAATTAATAATTATTTAAGGATGAGAAAGAGTGGAACCGTTAAAACTAAAAGCAGTATATAAAGATTACATATGGGGCGGAGAAAATCTTTGCACAAAATACGGAAAAAAAGAATAATTAATTAATGTGCACATTTTATCATTTTATTTCAATAAGAGATGATATGATATATGAGCTTGATTTATATTGAGCGAGTTCACAGGAGTGGATATCGTAAAATATCTTGAAAAAATAGGGTACAGATATACGCTGATTCATCTTAAAGATACGCGTATTGAACCTGACGGTTCAAAGAGATCTACCGTTTTCTGAGAGGGGATACTTGACAACATTTCAATCGTTGATGCCGCTATGAGGTTCTGCAATCCCGAGTGGCTTGTCATTGAGTGGGAAGCCTTTGATATATATGACATTGATGCGGTAAAGAAATCATACATAAATCTGATTGATATCATAAAAAAGCAAAAGATTAATTGAGCAATTATCGACATAATTGTTAAAAATTATAAAATAAGATATATTACATAATAGGAGGCTAACTAAAAATGGATTACTTAACAAATTATGATAAGTGGCTAAACTCGAAAATCGTAACTGATTATGAGAAAAACATCTTAAAAAGCAGTGAAAAAAAGGAAATCGAAGACAGCTTTTACAGAACTTTAGAGTTTGGTACAGGTGGATTAAGAGGTGTTATGGGACTTGGAACAAACAGAATGAACATATACACTGTACGCCAGGCAACTCAAGGCCTTGCAAACGAAATTCTTGACAACGGTAAGGCTTGCGCCGAAAGAGGTGTTGTAATTGCATATGACTCAAGGATACATTCAAAAGAATTTGCGCAGGAGGCTGCAAATGTGCTGTGCGCAAACGGCATTAAAACATATCTTTTTGAGGATTTAAGACCGACGCCAATGCTTTCTTTTGCAGTTCGACATCTCGAATGTGCAAGGGGAATTGTAATTACTGCAAGTCATAATCCCAAGGAATATAACGGATACAAGGTGTACGGAGAGGATGGGGGACAGATTCCTCCCGAAACTGCCGATAAAATTTTAAAATATATAGAGAAAACCGATATTTTTGATGATGTCAAGCTCTGCGAAAATCCCGATATTGAAATAATAGGCGAAGAGGTTGATAATGCATATATAAATGCGGTGAAAAATCAGTCTTTGGGCACAAAAATCCCTGATGATTTTAAAGTTGTATATACGCCTCTTCACGGTTCGGGCAACATTCCTGTACGCAGAATTCTTTCAGAAATAGGTGTTGAAAATGTGTTTGTTGTTCCCGAACAGGAAAAACCAAACGGAGAATTTCCCACTGTCAAATCCCCAAATCCCGAAAACAGTGAAGCTTTTGACCTCGCCGTTGAGTATGCAAAGAAACAAAACGCCGATCTCATTTTCGGAACAGATCCTGACAGTGACAGAATAGGTGTTGTTGTAAAGACCGGCAACAATGAATACAAGGTATTAAACGGCAATCAAACAGGTTGTTTATTGCTTGAATATATTTTGAGAAAACAAAAAGAAAACGGCACATTGCCAAAAAACGGTGCTGTTGTAAAGACAATTGTCACAACTGAGCTTGTAAGAAAAATAGCCGATGATTACAATGTTGAAACTTTGGATGTATTAACAGGATTTAAGTTTATCGGAGAGAAGATAAAGGAATTTGAAAAAAGCGGAGAGTACAGCTATATATTCGGTTTGGAAGAAAGTTTTGGATATCTTAAGGGAACCTATGCAAGGGACAAGGATGCTGTTGTTGCATCAATGCTTATTTGCGAAGCGGCTGCGGAATATAAGCAAAAGGGTATGACTCTCTATGATGCACTTATTAACCTTTACAAAAAATACGGTTTTTGTGCCCAAAAGCTTGAAAGTGTAACTCTTAAAGGTATAGATGGCAGTGCAAAAATACAGAAAATGATGCATAAGTTCAGAAATGAGCATATGGCATTTGAAGTAATTAAAAAGCATGATTATAAAGATGGTCTTGACGGACTTCCGAAATCAGATGTTTTAAAATTTGTTTTACCAAACGGTTGGTTTGCAGTACGCCCCTCCGGAACAGAACCAAAAATTAAATTTTATTTTGAGGTGTTTGCCGAGTCGGAGGAAAAAGCACAAACTGATTTAAATAAATTAATTGAATGTGTGTGTTGAAGAAGTGTAATAAAATTATTTTTATAATATCAATTCAAATTACAGTGACTTTGCCCAAAAATGCGAGGATGCAAAAGTATACATAAGTGAAGGTACATCCTTAAATAACGAAAATCTGTTTGCATTGTACTTTGATGAGTGCGGTTTTTTGAGTTAACGAATATATTTTTTTACAAGTTCAACAAAATCAGCTGGACATTCTTTAAAGATGATGGATTTGCTTGGGCGTAAAAAATGGGGAAACTCAAAAAATCAAGGTCACAACTTTTTAGAGCTTGCGTATGTTTTGTCCGGAACGGTTATCCACCAGCTTAACGGCACAGAGACCACAATCAAAGAGGGAGATTATTTTATTATAGATTACAATGCGCAGCACGGATATCGCCCAATCGGCGAAAAAAATATTCTAAACTCTTTAAGCCACAAACTTAAATTCAGCGCTCCTTATTTAAGCCGCCGTTTCAAGGAGGATACCGGCATGGTTTTTTCCGAATATCTTCAGAAAGTCCGGATTGAGGAAAGCCTGCGGCTTCTTGCCAATACAGATAAAAAAACTGCCGACATTGCGGAATCCGTAGGATATAATGATATTAAATTTTTCTATTCTGTATTTAAAAGATATGTCAAGCTGACTCCGGGTGAGTTCAAAAAGCAAAACAGACGGTAAATAAAGAAATATGAATATCCCATAAGTGTAATGAAGATATAAAAGTAGTTTTTAAATAAGGGGTAGAAAAAATGGATAAACAAATTATAATTTCAAAGAGCAAAATTTAACAATAAAGTTTCCAATATTTTTTTAAAATAAACGTTTTATAATCGGCATCTATTTCTATTTTGACACATTATCTGTCCTTTTTCATAAGATGATAATAAAATCTTATGAAGAAGGGGAATTGTTTTGTTTGATATAAACTTGATGTCAATACTGAGAAGACCGCCTCAGGCGGTTGCGTATATAAAGGGAAGTCCGATATATCCAAATATAGAGGGAA
>CADAVS010000110.1 GCA_902791425.1 uncultured Ruminococcus sp. | reverse complement strand
AGTAT
Organism: uncultured Ruminococcus sp.; assembly: GCA_902791425.1. Taxonomy (GTDB): domain Bacteria; phylum Bacillota; class Clostridia; order Monoglobales; family Monoglobaceae; genus UMGS1820. The sequence continues at coordinate 5,094 of CADAVS010000110.1, read as the reverse complement.
TTTAACACAGATAAAACGTAAATTTACCTTTCAAAATCACGGTTCAGTTTTATACTTTCACCCTAGCCGAGGAAAATTTCGCACGGGCAATTAAATCCGCCGGAGGCATAACGTGAAAGGTACTTTCACGTTAATCTCCATTCATTTACTTATACTTTATAATAAAAGCAATAATTTGTCAAATAAAATTTAATAATATACCTGTGGTTATTTTGATAAAAAAGAGGAAATTAAAAAGTTATGTCGAAATATTTTAATCTGAGAGAAAATAATCATTTTTGAAGGAGGGCGTGTTTTGTGGCAAGTGTTGACTTTCAGGACTTTATTGACGAAGTTGTTGAAAAAAATGATATAGTAGACGTTATATCGGAATACACGAAACCTAAGCGTATGGGAAACAGATATGCGGCTCTATGCCCATTACACAATGACAAGAAGTCACCCTCGCTATCAATCTCACCTGAAAAACAGGTTTTTCACTGCTTTGGCTGTGGGGTTGGCGGCAACGTTATTCACTTTGTTATGGCGGCTGAGCATCTTGATTTTATGGATGCTGTCAAGCTCCTTGCCGACAGGGCGAAAATTCCTGTGCCTGAGTTTAAGAACAGCAATGGCAAGTCAAAGGATATTGCCGATAAAAAACAGCTTATTTATAAGATTAATGCTGACGCCGCAAGATATTTTTACTCAAATCTTGCAGGCGAAAAGGGAGCGGAGGCTCTTAAGTATTTGAAAAACAGAGGGATAAAAAATTCCACCATAAAGATGTTTGGCTTGGGATATGCCCCTGAGGGTTGGGATAATTTGTTGCTATACCTAAAGAATAAGGGCTATAAGGAACACGACATATACGAGGCAGGACTTGTTAAAATAAGGGATAACGGCTCGTATTACGATTCCTTCTATGACGGAAGAATAATGACAGAGAACAGCAATACGGGCAAATATCTTAACTCCCCCGAAACAATTGTCTTCAAAAAGAAGGAAAATTTATTTGGCTTAAACCTCGCAAAAAGTGATAATTCGGGAAGTCTTTTGCTAATGGAGGGATATATGGACGTTATTTCGCTGCATCAGGCGGGAATAAATAATGCGGTTGCCTCCCTTGGCACTGCCTTTACGGACGAGCAGGCAAAGCTGGTCAAGAGATACGGAGGCAAGGCGGTTCTGTGCTATGACTCAGACGAGGCAGGCAAAAAAGCAACACTGCGTGCAGGAGAGATACTGAGCAAAAACGGAATAAAGGCTAAAGTTTTAACTGTTACCGACGGCAAGGACCCTGATGAATTTGTCAGGAACAAGGGTGGAGATTTGTTCAAGGTTTTAATAGAAAACGCAAAGCCCTTGATTGAGTATAGAATTGACGAAATTCAAAAGGAATATACAGGCGATTTACTTAACAAGGACGAATTTGCAAGTCCCGAACAAAGAATTGAGTTTACCGAAAGAGCGGCGGCGGTATTAGCCGATATAAAAAGTCCTGTGGAATATGAGATATATTTAAAAAGGGTTGAGGAAAAGTCGGGCGTATCTGCCAATGCGCTAAACAGCGTTGTTGAGGCAATCAGGAAAAATCTTGATTTAAGCGAGGAAAGACGATTGCAACAGCTTGAACGCCGCAAACAAAATGAGCTGAACAGAACCAACATAGGTGTCAGATTATTCAATGCTGAACAGCTTGTGCTGAGTCTGCTTTGCGAGAGGGACGTATATAAGATAGCCCTTGAAAACGGAATGTCGGAAGAAAATTTTTCAGACCCTATGCACAGGGAGTTAGCGGAAATTATATTTAAGCAGTATGAAAATAATGATGTTGTAAATATTAATGAAATATTGGAGATGTTTGAACCTGAAAAAAGGGGAAGAATAGCAAAAATATTGCTTGACGACAAGAATACAAGAGATAAGAAAAAGGCTTGTATTCAGCCCATCAAAACAATAATGGGAGAAGTGGACAAAATCAGGGAGGAAGAGATGATGGAAAGCGGTGATTTGGCAGCGTTGGACAAGCTGTTAAAAGAAAAAGCGAACAAAAAGTAGATAACAAAAAGCAGATAATATACATTTAGGGTTAGAGTTGAAAGGATGATTTGAATGGAAGAAAATAAGGCTCAAAAGAAATTGACACGTAAGCAGGTTATTCAAATGCTGCTTGAGGAAGGCAAAAAGAAGGGAATATTGAGCTATAAAGAGGTCAATGATAAGCTCGAAGAATTAGAGCTTGATGCTGACCAGATTGAAAAAATGTTTGAATACCTTGAAAAGCACGGAGTAGAGATTTCGGGCGGCTTAGAGGATGAAGACGATATTGATTTGTCCGATGATGACGAGCTTGAGATAACAGAAGAAGAACTCAACGATATGTCAGTTCCGAGCAGTGTCAGTATGGATGACCCTGTTCGTATGTATCTAAAGGAAATCGGCAAAGTAGACCTTTTGACAGGTGAGGAGGAAGCAGAACTCGCACGCAGAATGTCAGAGGGTGACAGAGTGGCTAAGAAAAAGCTTGCAGAGGCAAATCTCAGATTGGTTGTAAGTATTGCTAAAAGATATGTTGGCAGAGGAATGCTCTTTCTTGATTTAATTCAGGAGGGTAACCTGGGACTTATCAAGGCGGTTGACAAGTTTGACTATACCAAGGGGTATAAGTTCAGCACATATGCAACCTGGTGGATACGTCAGGCAATAACAAGGGCTATTGCCGACCAGGCGAGAACCATACGCATACCCGTTCATATGGTGGAAACAATAAACAAGCTTGTACGTGCATCACGTCAGCTTGTGCAGGAGTTGGGACGTGACCCGTTGCCTGAGGAGATTGCCAAGGAGGTTAATATGCCTGTGGACAAGGTTGGCGAAATAATGAAAATCGCACAGGAGCCTGTTTCGTTTGAAACACCAATAGGTGAGGAAGAGGACAGTCATTTGGGTGATTTTATACAAGATGATGATGCACCTGCACCGTCAGATGCCGCTACGGCTACACTCCTCAAGGAACAGCTTGTCGACGTTCTCAGCACCCTTACCCCAAGGGAAGAAAAGGTGCTCAGATTGCGTTTTGGCTTAGACGACGGCAGAGCGAGAACTCTTGAAGAGGTAGGCAAGGAATTTGATGTAACACGTGAGCGTATACGTCAGATTGAGGCTAAGGCTCTTCGTAAGCTCAGACATCCAAGCAGAAGCAGAAAACTTAAAGATTATTTAGAATAAAATATAAAAAAATTAACATATTGAAAGGAATTGATTAATTTTGGATTCGTTGCCCCCCCGATTATTGTTTACGGTTACAGTTGTGTTGTTCCTGTTGATTGTTTTAAATACAGTCGCAAAAACCGCAAATGTTGTTATAGGTGATGCTTGGCTCAAGCAAACCGCCGAGGATGGTAATAAAAAAGCAAAACGACTACTAAAGCTTTTGGAAAAAAGCTCTGCGTCAGTTATAGACGGAATGGACTTATTTGCAATACTGTTAAATATTGCGTTTGCGGCTATTTGCACCTTGCTGCTGTATAGACCGATTTTCAGCTTTGTAGGCAGAGTGGGTTCATCAATATTGGCTCATATATTAACTATGGTTGTAATTGTGCTTGCCATATGGATAGTACATAGCGTATTTGCTGTTCTTGTTCCCAAAAGAATTGCGTCAAAATCCGCAGAAAATATGGCACTGACTCTTTCGGGATATTCAATGCTTATAACAAGTATTATGAAGCCGTTTTTAATCGCATTTGTGGCTGTCGGAACAGCGATTTCTTATGTGTTCGGCGTCAAAAATGAGGATATAGGCGAAGAAGTTACCGAGGAAGAAATAAGAATGATGGTTGATATCGGTTCCGAAAGCGGTGCTATAGATGATGACGAAAAGCAGATGATACACAACATCTTTGAGATGAACGATAAGCCTGTTGAGGAAATTATGACCCACAGAAAAGAAGTCGTTATCTTGTGGTTGGAGGACGGAATTGATGAGTGGCGTAAAATAATCGACGAAACAAACCATACAAGATATCCTGTCTGCAATGAAAGTGTTGACAACGTAATAGGTGTTGTAACAAGCCGTGATTTTTACAGACTTATATTAAACGGCGATACCGATATTAATAAAATTATGCGTGATGTATACTTTATACCTGATACTGTAAAGGCTGATGAGCTGTTGTCGCAGATGCAGCGTGAGAATGAGCATATGGGCGTTGTTATGGATGAATACGGCGGTTTTCAGGGTATTGTCACCCAGGAGGACTTGATTGAGGAAATTGTGGGTGAGTTATACAGTGAATATGACGAGCCTGAGATAATAGAAGATGAGAGTATCAAAAAGATTGGCGATGACAGATGGCTTGTATACGGCGGTACGGATATTGAATGTGTTGAAGAGGAATTAGGTGTTAAAATAGAGGATGGCGACTATAATACCTTTGCCGGCTTTATTTTAAACGAAATTCAAACAATCCCTGCCGATGGTGAGATGTTGCAAATTGAAACAAACAGGATGATAATAAAAGTTACATCTGTTATAGACCACAGAATAGAAAAGGCTATTGTTACTGTACTTCCCGATGAGGAAGAGGAGGAAGACGGTAATAAGGTCGGAGAAGAATAAAAATACCGGACGGGGCTGTTGCGTTAAGATGGCTCTGTAATAAAAAAGAGATGATGTGATAAAATGTTTTTTCTGAAATCTGCATTTTGCCGTGTGTTTCAGACTGCTTTTCGTATAGCTTTGCCCATACTGCCATACAGAGAACCTGAAATAGCGGATTCTGCCGCAAGGATAGGTGATATAATAAAAAAAGAAAAAATCAAATCAGTTCTGATTGTTACCGATAAGGGTATTGTATCAAGCGGTCTGATTGAGCCTATTACACAGGCCTTGGAGGCCTCAAATACGGACTATGCGATATATGATAAAACGCGGCCCAATCCAACTGTTGATAATGTTGAAGAGGCGTATTCAATCTACTGCAAAAATGGCTGTAACTGCCTTATAGCTGTGGGAGGAGGCTCTTCTATGGATTGCGCAAAGGCGGTGGGAGCAAGAGTGGCATATCCCAAAAAAAGCATTGGGAAAATGAGCTCATCTGCTATCTTATT
>CADAVS010000109.1 GCA_902791425.1 uncultured Ruminococcus sp. | reverse complement strand
TAAATTAATTGATGAAGAAATAAAAATCGCATTCGACAGGGACCCTGCGGCGAGGTCTAAGGCTCAGGTGTTTCTGCTGTATCCCGGCGTAAAGGCTTTGATACATTACAGAATTGCTCATTATTTTGAAAAAAAGGGGCATCATTTTATTGCGGATTGGATATCTAAGCGTACACGGCGTAAAACGGGGATAGAAATACATCCTGCCGCGCAAATCGGCAAAGGTGTTTTCATAGACCACGGTATGGGTGTTGTCATAGGCGAAACTGCTATTGTCGGTGATTACTGTACCATATATCAGGGCGTTACATTGGGCGGTACGGGTAAGGACAAGGGCAAACGACATCCTACAATAGGAAAAAACGTCACAATAGGCTCGGGAGCTAAGGTGTTGGGACCTTTTACCGTAGGGGATAACAGCAAGATTGCGGCAAATGCCGTAGTCTTGAGCGAAATTCCGCCAAACAGTACCTGTGTTGGCGTTCCGGCACACATTGTAAAGCGTGACAACAAGAGAGTTGCTCCCGCTAAGCTCGGATATATGCCGATTGCAGACCTTGACCAAATACACATTCCCGACCCGATATCTATGGAGCTTTGCAGATTGGAAGCTGAAATTAAGCGGTTAAATAAAAAGTTGGAGGAGAAGAAAAATGATTGATACAAAATTATATCTGTTTAATACCTTGTCGCGCAGCAAGGAAGAATTTATCCCCATTGAAGAGGGTAAGGTTAAAATGTATTCTTGCGGTCCTACTGTATACAATTACTTTCATATAGGAAACGCAAGACCGTTTATAATATTCGATACCTTAAGACGTTATCTTGAGTATAAGGGTTATGAGGTAAAGTTCGTTCAGAACTTTACTGACGTTGACGATAAAATGATAAACAAGGCAAATGAGCTTGGTATTACTGTAAAGGAGCTTGCTGACCAATACATTGCCGAGTATTTCACCGACTCTAAAGGCTTAGGCATAAAAGAGGCAACCGTTCACCCCAGAGCAACAGAGAACATAGACGCCATTATCGAAATTATCTCAACCCTTGAGAAAAACGGATATGCCTACAACGTAGACGGAGATGTATATTACAGAACAAAAAGCTTTAAGGAATACGGAAAGCTATCGCATCAACCTCTTGAGGACTTGGAGAGCGGTGCCAGAATTGATATAAATGAGGATAAGGAGGACCCTATGGATTTTGCTTTGTGGAAGAAGCAGAAGGAGGGCGAACCTGCTTGGGAAAGTCCCTGGGGAATGGGACGTCCCGGTTGGCATATTGAATGTAGTGCTATGGCAAATAAATACCTTGGCAAAAGCATTGATATTCACAGCGGAGGTCAGGACTTGATTTTCCCTCACCACGAAAATGAAATTGCACAGAGTGAGGCGGCAAACTGCTGTAAATTTGCAAATTATTGGCTCCACAACGGCTACATCAATGTTGATAACAGAAAAATGTCAAAGTCGCTGGGTAACTTTTTTACAGTCAGAGATGTTGCGGCTGAGTTTGATTATGAGGTTATAAGATTTTTTATGCTTTCGGCTCATTACAGAAGTCCTATTAACTTCAGCAAGGACTTAATGGAGTCTGCAAAGTCAGCACTCGGCAGAATTTACACTTGTCTTGAGTCCCTCGATTTTATTGCAAAATCAGGTGAGGACAGAGAAGCAAATGCAGAAGAAAAGGAAGTCTTAAATGGCATAAGCGGACATAAAGATAAATTTATAGCTGCAATGGATGATGATTTGAATACTGCTGATGCAATTTCTGCTATATTTGAGTTAGTTGCTGATGTAAATAAAATTATCACAAAAAATCCTGCTAAGTCCGTTTGCGAAGAATGTGCAAAGGCAATACGTGAGTTAGGTGCTGTTCTCGGTTTGCTGCAGGGCGGCAGCGGAGAGGCAGATGATGATATTCAAGCAATACTTGCTGAGCGTGCCGATGCCAGAGCAAACAAAGATTGGGCAAAATCAGACGAACTCCGTGACAAGCTGCGCGATATGGGATATGCTGTTAAGGATACGCCCCAGGGTCAACAGCTTACAAAGATTTAGAATATGGATAAATTGAATTTAGAGGATGCTTTAAACTTCGGAGAACTGAGCGGAAGGTCAGGGGAATATTCCGCTCTCTCCTTAGCCTACATAGGCGATTGTGTGTATGAGATGTATGTAAGGTCATACTTGCTCGGCAAGGGCAACAGGAGGGTAAACGACCTGCATCGTATGGCTACTCAATACGTGCGTGCAAAGGCGCAGGCTGAATTTTATCATAAAATTGAGGATATACTTACAGAAAACGAAAAAGCTGTGTTTCACCGCGGAAGAAATACAAAATCGCATCCGCCCAAAAATGCAGATGTGATTGAATATAAGATTGCAACAGGTGTTGAGGCTTTGATTGGTTATCTGTACATAGAAGGTAATTCAGACAGAATTTCCGAGCTTATGTCATATTTGTTTGTTTAAAGAATTTTACCGTACATATAAACATTCGGAGGAATATTATGTACGGAATAAAATTTGACAAAAAAACGATTACGGAGCTTATTTCCATAACCTTTGGTGCTTTTTTGATGGGAACGGCGTTAGCTGTGTTTCTGGTGCCTCTTAAAATAGCGGCAGGCGGCGTCGGAGGTCTTGCTACAGTTATACATTATGTAAGCAATATCAGGACAAGCATTTTGATACTTGCCATTAATATACCGATTTTTTTAATCGGATTGATATGCTTTGATTTTCGGTTTTTGGTACGTTCCTTTTACGGAATGTTTGTATTGTCGGTTGCAACAGATGTTATGTCGCTTGTTTATATGCCCATTGATGATGCTTTGCTTGCCTGTGTGTTTGGCGGTGCAATAATGGGTTTGGGGATTTCCTTTGTTATACGCTCGGGAGGTACAACGGGCGGAACCGATATACTTGTGTTGGTTATCCGAAAGTTCAAGCCCGATTTGTCTGTCGGACAATTGTTTTTGATGCTCGACGGGATAATTGTAGCGATTGCGGGAATTGTTTTTTCAAGCTGGGAGACAATTTTATATTCGGTGGCAACAATACTGATAAGCAGTTATGTGACAGATGTCGCAATTGAGGGATTGAAGTTTGCACGGCTTGTCTATATAATTTCTGACAAAAATGTCGAGATTACGTCAAGAATTTATACCGAAATGAATCGCGGTGTGACAGGAATCACCTCTGTTTCTATGTATACGGGTAGAAGCGGACGGGTTTTGATGTGTGCAATAAGAAAGTATGAGCTTACAACCTTGAAAAAGCTGATTTATTCTGTGGATAAAAATGCATTTGTTATAATATCAGATGCTAAAGAAGTAATGGGAAATGGTTTTGAAAGTAATGAAATTTAATATACAATTATATAATTTGGAGGTATAAAATATGAATGCAGAAAAACTAAAAGAACTTCGCCTGTATGCCAACAATGTCAGAAAGATGGCGTTAGAGGCTGTATACAGTGCGTCTTCCGGTCATCCGGGAGGCTCTATGTCGGTTGCCGATATACTTACTTATCTTTATATGGAGGAGATGAACGTCAATCCATCTGAGCCTGATGCGAAAGACCGTGACAGATTTGTATTGTCAAAGGGTCACTGCACTCCTGCTCTTTATGCTGTACTTGCTGAACGAGGCTTTATCAGCAAAGATGATATAAAGACTTTCAGACACAAGGACAGTTATCTTCAGGGACACCCTGATATGAAGCATACTCCCGGCGTGGATATGTCAACAGGCTCTTTGGGGCAGGGTATAAGTGCCGCTTGCGGAATGGCAAAGTGTGCTAAAATTGATGGTGCAGACTATCGTGTGTACACTGTTCTCGGCGATGGCGAGTGTGAAGAAGGTCAGGTATGGGAGGCAGCGATGTTTGCGGCTCACTACGAACTTGACAACTTGACAGCTTTTGTTGATTTTAATGGATTGCAAATTGACGGTGATATCAGAGAGGTAATAGACCCGACTCCCTTTGATAAAAAATTTGAAGCATTTGGCTGGAATGTTATAAAGATAGATGCCCATAATTTTGAGGAAATCGAAAAGGCGGTAGAAGAAGCAAAGCAGGTTAAGGGTAAGCCAACTGCTATTATTGCATCAAGCGTAAAGGGTAAAAACGTATCGTTTATGGAAAACAAAGCAGAGTGGCACGGTTCTGCACCTAATAAAGAACAATACGAGCAAGCTATTGCAGAGCTTGATGAGATTGCAAAAGAAATCGGAGGTGTAGAATAATGAAATATAATGTTGGAGATAAAGTCGCAACACGTGTTGCATACGGAAACGCACTTGCTGAATTTGGTGACAACCAAAATATTGTTGTACTTGATGCTGATTTATCAGGCTCAACTAAGACGGCTACATTCAAGAAGCAGTATCCTGAAAGATTTATTAACGTGGGTATTGCAGAGGGCAATATGATGTCTGTTGCAGCAGGTCTTGCTACTTGCGGAAAAACAGTTTTTGCCAGCACATTTGCAATGTTTGCGGCAGGCAGAGCCTTTGAACAGATTAGAAATTCAATCGGTTATCCTCACCTTAACGTAAAAATAGGTGCAACTCACGCAGGAATATCTGTCGGTGAAGATGGTGCAACACATCAATGTTTAGAGGATATTGGCATTATGCGTACTATTCCGGGTATGACAATCTTAAATCCTGCTGATGCAGCGGAGGCAAGACTTGCCATCAAGGCGGCTATTGATTATAAGGGTCCTGTTTATCTCAGATTTGGCAGACTTGACGTTCCTGTTATATTTGACGAGGACTATAAGTTTGAGATAGGTAAGGGAGTTGAACTTAAAGACGGCACAGATGTTACGATTATTGCAACGGGAATTATGATTTCCGAGGCAATAAAGGCAAGAGAAATGTTGGCTGAAGTCGGTGTGTCTGCAAGGGTTATCAATATTGCAACCATAAAGCCGATTGATGAGGAAATCATTATCAAAGCCGCAAAGGAAACAGGTGCTATAGTAACAGCAGAGGAGCATAACATTATTGGCGGACTTGGTTCTGCTGTTGCTGAAGTTATTGTAGAAAATTGCCCCGTACCTATGCAGAGAGTCGGAACAAGAGATGTGTTCGGCAAGAGCGGTAAGCCTGCTGATTTGTTAAAGGAAT
>CADAVS010000108.1 GCA_902791425.1 uncultured Ruminococcus sp. | reverse complement strand
AGATATTCTGCGCCCGACATAGTGACTACGGAGCGGACAGAGTTGTCATCGTTGGTCGTAATCTCAACTATCTCAGCCTGACGCAAATCAAGATTTTCACACAGCTCAAGACGATGCTTCATATCGCTTTGATAACTTTTTCTGTCAATCTGTGCCCTGAGAGAATGAACCGCAGGCCCTTTGCCTCGGTTTAATATTCTTGATTGAATAAAGTTTGCGTCAGCAGCCTTGCCCATTTCTCCGCCCAGAGCGTCAATCTCTCTGACCAAATGCCCCTTTGCCGTGCCGCCTATGCTGGGATTGCACGGAAGATTGGCAACACCGTCCAGCGTAATTGAAAATATACAGGTTTTAAGTCCCAGCCTTGCCGAAGCAAGTGCCGCTTCTATCCCTGCGTGACCGCCGCCGATAACGACCACATCATATGTGTCTGCAGTAAACAAATTATTTCATCTCCTGTTGTTGATTAGAACAAGCCTGTAATAGTTCCGTCATTATCTATATCCATTTTATTCGCCGCAGGAACCTTAGGTAGTCCCGGCATTGTCATTACATCACCGGTAAGTGCAACCACAAAGCCCGCTCCGGCAGATACGCGAACCTCTCTGACCGTAATCGTAAAATCTTCAGGTCTGCCGAGGAGTGCCGGATTGTCAGACAGCGAATACTGAGTTTTTGCCATACATACAGGCGTTTTATCAAAGCCAAGCTCCGTAAGCTCTTTTATGGCTTTTTCCGCCTTGGCAGTGTATGCAACATCCTTTGCTCCGTATATCTCTTTTGCAATTGTTGCAATCTTTTCTTTAATTGACAAATCTGCATCATATATTGGTGCAAAATTTAACTTATTTTCTTTCTCTGCATTTTCAATTGTTGCAACTACCTTGCCTGCAAGGTCTGTACCGCCGTCGCCGCCCTTTGCAAATACCTCACACATTGACGCAAGCACACCCTTTTCAGCACAGTAGTCCTCAACAACTTTGATTTCAGCATCAGTATCTGTTCCAAAGCGGTTAATTGCAACCACAACGGGAACGCCATATTTGTGCATATTCTCAATATGCTTGCCGAGGTTTACTATTCCCGACTTAAGTGCCTCAACATTTTCTTCCGAAAGGTCAGCCTTTTTAACACCGCCGTTATATTTCAATGCTCTGATTGTGGCTACAAGCACCACGCAGGAGGGCTTAAGCTCACCGAAACGACATTTAATATCAAAGAACTTTTCCGCACCCAAATCCGAACCAAATCCTGCCTCTGTAATGCAATAATCAGCAAGCTTCATTCCCAGCTTGGTAGCACGGATTGAATTACAGCCGTGTGCAATATTTGCAAAAGGTCCGCCGTGCATAAGGCAAGGTGTGTTTTCAAGAGTTTGAACAAGGTTGGGCTTTATGGCATCGTGAAGGAGTAATCCCATTGCACCTGCAACCTCTAAATCTCCTGCTGTTACGGGCTTGCCCTCTGTGTTGTAGCCAATAACAATTCTTGCAAGTCTGTTCTTTAAATCTGTCATATCTGTCGCAAGGCACAATATAGCCATAATCTCACTTGCAACAGTAATCATAAATCCGTCCTCACGAGGAAAACCGTTTACCTTTCCGCCAAGACCTACTACAACCTCTCTCAAGGCACGGTCATTCATATCCAAACAACGCTTCCAGGTTATACGTCTTACATCTATATTCAGCGCATTGCCCTGATGAATGTGATTATCAATAGCCGCAGACAAAAGGTTATTTGCCGCTGTTATTGCGTGCATATCTCCTGTAAAGTGAAGGTTAATGTCCTCCATTGGTACAACCTGAGCATATCCGCCGCCTGCCGCCCCGCCTTTGACGCCCATAACAGGTCCCATTGACGGCTCACGCAGAGCAATAATCGCAGACTTACCTATCTTTGGCATAGCTTGTCCCAGGCCGACAGTCACGGTTGTCTTGCCCTCGCCTGCGGGGGTTGGGTTGATTGCGGTCACAAGTATAAGCTTGCCGTCTGTTTTAGATGCAGACTCAGCAATAAACTCATCCGAGAGCTTAGCCTTATACTTTCCGTAATACTCAAGAGCCTCCTCAGGGATGCCGACCTTATCGGCAATCTCGCGTATAGGTAACATTTTTGCACTTTGAGCTATTTCAATATCAGTTTTCACTTGGACTCCTTCTTTCATAAAATATGATATTTTATTTTTACCACTTATATAATACCAAAAAAGATATTGGTTGTAAACAGCCAATATTAAATTTCATAAAAGATTTACAAATAATCTTAATACGTTGTAACCAAATTTTAAATTCCGCGTATGATAAAGTGAACACTAAATAGGAGGTGCAAATTTATGTTTGGTAATGGTTGTGGGGATAACTGCTGTTGGTGGATAATCATAATCTTATTATTGATCTGCTGCTGCGGTAACGAAAACAACGGTCTTGGCCGCGGAATTAACAACTGCTGCTGTGATTGATGTTTAAGTAAACAGCAAGTACATAATCCCTTTAAAACCGGATTATGTACCCCTTGACAGATGAAAGAAAATAATATAAAAGGAGGTAACCTGTATGTCTTGCTTCGGAGGAGATAACTGTTTGTGGATTATCATTCTTATAGTCCTCATCTTCTGTTGCTGTGGCGATAACGGCGGCAACAGCTGCTGCGGTAATGGCTGCTGCTAAAACATAATAAGCCGTCAAAGGCATATTATACGGGCTGAATGTGCAAACATTCAGCCCCTTGTTTATTTTAGCATAAGACTCACAAGCAGTGCAGAAAAAATTATTCCCGTCAGGTCTGCCGACAGGGCAGAAGGGATAGTATGCCGTGTATTCTTTATCCCCACCGCACCAAAATATACCGCAATGGTATAAAAAGTCGTTTCGGTTGAACCCATCATAACAGATGCAATTTTGCCTATCTGCGAATCAGGGCCATAGGTTTTAAATATATCCGTAACAAGAGCCAATGAGGCACTGCCCGATATAGGCCGCAAAATCGACAGCGGCAAAACCTCGACAGGCAAACCCACATACGATAAAATAGGAGAAATTGCTTTTGCAATTATCTCAAGTGCACCGCTTTCGCGAAACATAGAAATGGCGACCATAAGCCCCACAAGAGGAGCGATAATTCCAAACATACTCTCGATACCGCTTTTTGCACCCTCCACAAAACATTCGTACACGTTGACCTTGCGTATAAGTCCAAAGACTATGAATGAAACTATAAAAACAGGAATGGCATAAACAGAAATATACTTCACTTAAAGTGTCCTCTTTTCGAGAATTTTTGCAACGATAATTCCTACAACAACAGCAATAATGCTGACTATCCACACAGGAACGATTACTTCGCCCGGGTTGGCGGAACCAAAGCTCTGCCGCATTGAAATCAAGGTTGCAGGGAGCAGCTGAATTGACGCTGTGTTGATTACAATAAACATACACATATCATTGCTTGCGTCGGTACGATATTTATTTTCTTTGTGAAGTTCTTTAATGGCATTGATGCCAAGAGGGGTGGCGGCATTGCCCATTCCCATCAGATTTGCAACAATGTTCATCACAATGGCACTCATCGCAGGACTGCCTGATTTAACATTGGGAAACAACAGCCTTGTTACAGGTCTGAGCAAACGTGAAAAGAAATTAATAATACCCGATTTCTCACCGATTTTTGCAAGTCCTGTCCAAAGACACATAATCCCCAGCAGGGATATACAAGACTCTATTGCGGATGCCGCTCCCGCTGTTGCGGCGGCAGCAGTTTCTTCAACTCTGCCCGTAAAAATCGAAACCGCAAAGGACAACAAAATCATTCCGCCCCATATGTAATTCATCATTTTTATCACCGATATAAATATATTCGAAGGTACACTATATAATACATAAAAATGGAGCGGCATTTAAGCCGCCCCTCAAGTATAATATTTCCTATTTTGTAATCATTGTTCCTATACCGCTATCGGTAAATATTTCAAGCAACAAGCAATGGGGAATACGTCCGTCGATTATATGCACAGTATTAACCCCTGCGTCAATGGCTTCTATTCCGCCCTTGACCTTAGGTATCATACCGCCCACAATCTTTTCATCATTAATCATCTGATTAATTTCCTTTTTGCCTATCTTGTAGATTATTTCATCACTGTCTACAGACTCCTTTATCCCTTCTATATCGGTAAGGAGAATTAACTTTTCCGCCTCAAGAGATGCCGCTATTGCACCTGCCACCGTATCTGCATTAATGTTGTAGCTGTTGCCTTCTTCGTCAACACCGATTGGAGCAACCACAGGAATGTAATCCTCTTTGGTCAAATCCTCAAGCATTTTTGAATTGACGCTGACAATATCTCCCACAAAGCCGATATCTGTTTTTTTGCCGTCAACTTCTGTATACAGCTTTTTGCACTTCAGCAATCCGCCGTCAATACCCGATATTCCGACACCCTTTCCGCCCTTTGTGCCAAGGAGCGAAACAATCTCCTTATTTGTTTTACCTATAAGCACCATTCTGGCAACATTCATTGTTTCCTCATCGGTAACACGCAAGCCGTTAATAAACTCGCTTTTTATATCAAACTTTTTAAGTGCCGACGAAATATCAGGACCGCCGCCGTGGACAACGATAGGATTGATGCCTATGTATTTAAGAAGAGTAACATCCTCCATTACCTTATTTTTCAGTTCGTCATTTATCATTGCGTTTCCGCCATATTTTATAACAACGGTCTTTCCGTAAAATCGCTGTATATAAGGAAGTGCCTCTATAAGTATTTTTGCTTTATCTATAAAAGGCTTCATCTCGGGTTGATTCATTGTATTTCCACCTTTCAAATCAATATTAGAGATAGTTCGGAACCAAGTCAAGCCCCGTATTCTCGGGTAAACCGAACATAATATTCATATTCTGAACAGCCTGACCTGCGGCACCTTTTACAAGGTTATCTATGCAAGATATGATAATTGCACGCTTTAATCTTTTGTCAACCGCAATACCTATCCCCACATAGTTGGAGCCGTTTACGTGCTTGAGCTCAGGGAGAGTTCCTGCATCGTACACTCTGACGAATTTTTCATCTTTATAGAAGTTTCTGTATAACTCAACAAGCTCCTCTGTTGTCTTTTCTTCTTTTAAGTTTATATAGCAGGTTGCAAATATTCCTCTCTTCATAGGTGCCAGATG
>CADAVS010000107.1 GCA_902791425.1 uncultured Ruminococcus sp. | reverse complement strand
TGCCGTTCACAATACTGTCAGCAATCTTACCTCTTGCCGACTCGTATATTTCAGTAACTGTTGTCCTCGATATTTCCATCTGCTTGGCAGTTTGCTCGTGGGTTAGCTTTTCCAAGTCAACAAGCCGTATTACTTCATATTCATCAACCGATAAATATATAACTTCATTTGCAGGATATCCGTCAGGAAAAAAACTGATATACTCAGGTTCACTGCATATTTTCCTGCATTTCTGCGGTCTTGGCATTTAAGCACCTCTGTTTCCGTCATATGTCGATTATAACATATTATTTTTATTTTGTCAAACAAAATTTTATATGTGGAAGCATTTTTGAATATCGCCCTGCTCGCCGACAACAAGCAAGGTTTCATTTTCCTCAAGCAATGTATCCACGTGAATTGACATATTTATTTTTCCATCTTTTTTTATCGCCATTATGTTGGCTTTGTATTTCTTTCTGATATCAATTTCCCCAACGGTTTTTCCGCACCATTGCTTTGGAACCTCGACTTCATATATTGCGTATTCGTCGTTTATTTCAATATAATCATAAATATGGTCTGAGGTATATCTGATTGCAGTCCATTCTGCCACCTGTTTTTCAGGATATACAACATCATCCGCACCATTGCGGAGCAGGAATTTCGCCTGAACATCTCTTTCCGCTCTCGCCACAACCATTTTTGCCCCAAGCTCCTTTACTAATGATGTAGTTTCAAGCGAGCTTTGAAAGTCATTACCTATGGCAACAATTGTTATATCGTAATCATTTATTCCAAGACTCTCTAAAAATTCTTCGTTTGTACTGTCGCCTATCTGAGCATTGGTAACAAACGGCATTATATCGTTAACTCTCTCCTCACGCTTATCTATTGCCATAACCTGATGATTCAGTTCCGAGAGCTTCATCGCAACGTGTTTTCCAAACCTTCCAAGGCCTATAAGCAAAACTGATTTCATAAATCTTCCTCCTTAACCCACGGTTATCTTTTCAAGTGGTTTTTTCGATAAATTTCTCTGTCCTGATGACAGTGCCGCAAATATAATTGTAAGCCCTCCGACTCTGCCGAAGAACATAAGGGCGATTAATACCGCTCTTGATATATTGGAAAGCATAGGTGTTATTCCCAATGTCAGTCCAACCGTTCCTATTGCTGACGCTGTTTCAAAAAGGCAGCTTCCAAGGGGTATTTTTTCCGTAAAGCTGATAACAAGACCGCCGATAATAAACAAGGTCAAGTACATCAGCAGTATCGCCGCCGCATCATTTACCGTTCCGTTGGGAACTCGCCTTTTAAAGCATTCAATATCCTCTTTCTTACGAAATACTGATATAGCCGAGAATATAAGAATTGCGATTGTTGTTGTTTTCATACCTCCGGCAGTTGACCCCGGGGAACCACCGATTATCATTAGAATAATCATAACCGCTTTTCCAACATCACTCATTGAATTTATGTCCGCCGTATTAAACCCTGCAGTTCTTGTTGTTATAGATTGAAATAAGGAGTCAAGCACTCTTTCTCCCGTTGCCAATCCCGCAAACTCATAGAGATAAAAGTACAGTGCAGGAACTATAATCAAGAATACGGTTGTAACAAAAACAACCTTGCTCTGCATACGATATTTCTTTATATGAAATTTGTTTTGTTTTATATCATCCCATACCAAAAAGCCTATACCGCCGACAACAATCAAAACCATAACGATTGCATTGAGTATGGCGTGGTTTGAATATGACGTCAGAGAGGAATATGGCATTTCCGTTCCCATCAAATCAAATCCTGCATTGCAAAAAGCGGATATGGAATGGAATAATGACAGCCATATTCCTTTTATACCAAAGTCCTTTATAAATATCGGCATCATAGAAAATGCACCTATTGTTTCTATTAAAAATGTGGTCTTTAATATAAAGCCTGTCAGCTTGACCATTCCGCCAATCTTTGGCGATGCAATGGTTTCTTGCATTGTGCTTCTTTGCATAAGTCCTATTTTTTTGCCCGAAATCATAGTGAGTGCAAGTGATACGGTTACAATCCCCAATCCGCCTATTTGTATAAGCAACAAAATTACGCATTGCCCAAAATATGACCAATACGTTGCTGTATCGTGAACCACCAATCCCGTCACACAGGTTGCTGACGTTGCTGTGAACAACGCGTCAGAAAACGGTGTGATATTTCCCGACTTCGATGATATGGGCAGGCACAAAAGAATTGTTCCCAACAAAATGACTCCCGCAAAGCCGGAAATGATTATACGCGATGATGTCAAATGTTTTCGTATATTCATATAAAACCACCAATCTTGCAGCTTTCTTTTCTGTTTTTTCGCAAATCTTATAAAATCAGACCCTATTTTATATTCTGATATAAAAGATTTTAGAACATTATACACCATTACAATATATAATTCAACTATTTTTTGAAACATATTATATTTTAATTTATAAAAATATAGTATAATACCCCTGGGAGCATTTTCACAGGGGTATCAAAACATATAGGAGTTTATTTTAAAAACATATGTAAAAGCTTATCATACAGCTTACTCTTATATGGCTGATAACGCATAGGCAAATCAAGCCACACTTTTTTATCTACTATTGATTTGTAATGGGAGAATGCATCAAAACCATCTTTGCCGTGATAACTTCCCATACCGCTTTCACCCACGCCGCCGAAGCCCATTTCGCTTGTGGCAAGGTGAATAACTACATCATTTATACATCCGCCGCCGTAGGAAAGCTCGGTCATAACTCTGTCTATATGCTTTTTGTCACTTGAAAAAAGATACAGAGCCAACGGCTTAGGTTTATTCTTAAGCTCTTTTACAACTTCATCAAAGCTGTCAAAGGTCAATACAGGCATAATCGGTCCGAAAATTTCCTCACCCATAACCGCATCCTCTGCTGTTACACTATCCATAACCGTAGGAGCTATTTGACAGGTCTGAGGATTAGTTTCTCCGCCGAAAACAACCTTGTTATTATCAATTAAACCGCATAGACGATTAAAGTGTTTTTCGTTTATAATCTTGCCGTAATCCTTGTTTTCGAGCGGGTTTTCACCATACTGCAATTTTATCTGCTTTATAACCTCTGCGATAAATTCGTTTTTCACAGAGCTTTCACATAAGATGTAATCCGGTGCAACACAGGTTTGACCGCAGTTTAGATATTTGCCGAACACAATTCTCTTAGCCGCCAGCTTTATATTGGCACTTGCATCAACTATACAGGGGCTTTTACCGCCGAGTTCAAGAACGGCAGGTGTGAGATATTCTGCGGTATGTCTCAGCACCTCTTTGCCTACCGCCTGACTTCCCGTAAAGAATACAAAATCAAACTTCTGTTCAAGCAGAGCCGAATTTTCCGCTCTGCCGCCTGTTACAACCGCAACATATTCAGGCGAGAAACACTCGGCAATAATTTTTTCTATAATACTGCTTGTTGCAGGCGAATAGGCACTCGGCTTAACTATTGCCGTGTTACCTGCGGCTATTGCATCTGCCAACGGTTCGATTGTTAAAAGAAAGGGATAGTTCCACGGGCTCATAATAAGCGTATTGCCGTAGGGTACAGGCTGCTTAAAGCTATGTGACGGAAACTGTGCAAGAGGCGTATACACCGTTTTCCTTTTAGCAAATTTTTTGGTATATCGTATTAAGTATGAGATTTCAGACAAGACAAGACCGACTTCACACATAAAACCCTCATAACCGCTTTTGCCTAAATCCGCTGTCAACTGCTCACATATTTCGTTTTCATATTTTTTTACTGCGGCATACAGCTTTTTTAGTTGTTCGATGCGGAATTTTACAGAAATTGTCGCACCGCTGTTATAATATTCTCTCTGTTTTTCAAGCAACGTCTGTATATCTTTAGCGTTCATTTTTTAACTCCAATCCGCAATTTGGTAATAAAAGCCCTCCAGCTCCTTTGCTGTCATCAGCTTAGGAACGGGATAGAGAGGATTTGCCTCTTTCTCCGCATTCATCGCCATAGCTGAAATATCCTCTACTTTTATTCCTTCTATTTTCACTCCATTTATTATGTTATTGTTATTTATGTTAATAAGTGCAAATATTGTGGAAAAAACAATTGCAAATACTATTATAATTAAAATTAATAATCCTTTATTTTGCATTATTTTCATACAGTTTTGCATAATCAATTAAATAGTCTAATTGATTAATTCCTTTCCTTTTAATTTTATAATTAATCTATTTTTCAAATATAAGCTTTATTTTTATATTTTACAATTAGATAATAGCATATTTATATTTGTTTTACAATATATTTTTCGTTTCCTTTTTTTGTTTTTTCGTGTGTTTTTTATATTTTTCTATTATTTATTTGTATTATATAATATTCAATATTTTAAATTAATATGCCCATTTAGCAATTCTAATTTTAAAAAAATATAATTTTTTGCAAAAAAACAAAAATTTTTACAAAAAAGTCTTGAACAATAATTAATTTAATATTATAATACTGTTAGCAAAAAAGCAAAAGATAAAAAAGGGAGAGAAATTAAATGGAGTTAGTTAAGAATATATTTTTTAATACAGATAAATTAATTGAAAATACTACTGTTAAAATATCTTATACAGGAAAGTTCTTCCAAAATAATGATGAAGATGTTTTTATTCACTATGGCTTTGGTATTAATTGGGATAATTTAAATGAAATAAAAATGGATAAAACAGAATTAGGATTTCAAGCAGAAATTACTTTAGGTGAATCCGATTCTTTAAGTTTTTGCTTTAGAAATGGCAATAACGAATGGGATAATAATAATGGTCAAAACTATACATTTGAAATAGAAAAAAAGCCTACAGAATTAGTTGTTTTAGAGGATGAACCTGTTTCTTTGGGTAGTGCAAGAAAGCTAAGAAAATCTTATTTATGGAGTAAAAAAATTCGTTTAGCTGTGTATAAAATTATAACTTATTTTCCAAAAATTCTTTCAGGAAATTATAAAAGAAAGTTAAATGCTAATAATGATTAGTAATATAAAAAGTTCTAACAATTGTTAGAACTTTTATTTTTAAATATTCCATCCTCCATTTATTTGTATAATTTGTCCTGTTGTGTATTTATCTTCAATTAGCCATTCTACACATTTTTCAATATCTATTGTTTCTCCTATTTTTTCTAATGGAATTTCTTCTTTTATATCATTTAGTTCTTCTTCATTTAGTTGCGAATTCATTTCGGTATTTATAATTCCTGGAGCTATAGCATTTACTCTTATATTTGATGGTCCTAACTCTTTAGCAAGTGCTTTTG
>CADAVS010000106.1 GCA_902791425.1 uncultured Ruminococcus sp. | reverse complement strand
CGTACCAAGCCCAATCTCTCTCTGGCAATCTTTTCTATGTATTCGGGGTCTTGCAGATTGTCAATTTCACTTTTCAACTTGTCCGCCTCTTCATTAGCCTGAGAAATCTCCTCCTGAAGGGCGTTAACCTCTTTTGTTTTCTTGTTAATCATACTTTGTTGAGAGATTATAGTACAAGAAAAATATATGACAACAACCGCACCTATAACTACGGCAGCAAGACGTTTGACATCAATTTTGCGACCCATACTTTTTTTTCTCGATGCGGTAACCCTTTTAGTCTTTTTTATTTCATTCAATGTATGCCACTCCTTTGGAACTTAAATGCACACTCTTATCTATCATTTATTATATACTATGATATTTTATTTGTCAACAATTCAGCATACAAAATAAATCATATCCAGAAGTTTAAACTCCCAATCTCCTTCCGTTAAGGCAAAAGACGAAATTTACAATCCCAACATTGTAACAACAAAAGTCATAATTAAAATTGCAAGCTTTTTCATATTAAACACGTCCCCCAATATATGTATATTTTCGTTCATTATATCACATAGTATCAGAGTTTTCAAGTTATTTTTACTTTCTAAATACAGGAGCTTTAATGATAAGCTGCAAGCTTGATGTAATAATTCAGATTTATTATTTGTTACTTTTGTTATCTTTATGTATTGTGTTGAAAAATCTTTTTAATATTCTCATAATTACACTTCTGAAGAACATAAACAGTTTATGTAGAATAACAAATATTTTTTCAAAGGGCAGAATAATTAATGATATTAATTTTGCTATTGTCCTTCCCGCAAATCGCAATAATCTCACAGTATATTTTACAATTAAGTCACCGATTAGAATTTTATATACCATAAAAATACCTGCCATACAAATCAGGCTGTAAACTCTGAGTTCTCCGTTGTTAAATAAATACGCGGCAGCAATAGCGACAATCGCCGAAAAAATCAAGAATATTACATCCGTTAAATTTACAACCAAGTCAGGCACATTTACCATTCTTCTTATAACTCGAACAATGTCGTATATAACAGCAAGCACAATGCCTGCAGCCAATGACCATAAAAAATTTGTTATATCAGGTCCGAATCTAACTGTCATATCAAACTACTCCGTTCTGTGTACGTAAACTACCTGAATAATTTTCCGAAGAAGCCTCCGCTCTTATCCTCGCTCACCCTGTCACTGTACTGAACTTCATCAATTTCTCCCTCTATTATAAGCTGTCCATCATCAACATTTAGTTTATTTATTCTGAAATCAGCACCCGTAACCGTCATTGTTCCCATACTGCACAATATGACAACCTTTTCCTCATCAAAGCTCTCAATATCATCAACAGAGCTTACTGTCAGTTTTTGTCTTCCGTCTATGACTACTTTATGTTCTCTGTTCTCTTCCATACTGTCATCTCCAATACATTTAAGTTTATATAAATATATTCGGAAAAAACTGCTTTAATGCATAAAAAAAGCCGCTTTTCAAAAGCGACTCTTTTATATTAACATTTACAAAAATACTCACTTAAAACCTCAATGGCATTATTTTCAATCATAACAGTGCCGTACTCATTAAGACGTCCGTGCATATATTGACCATTTGCTTGCCGTACAGCAAACTCCGATAAGACAATTTCTGCCTCACATTGGGAAATCGGCTCTGCCGGAATAAGATACATATAAAACTTTTCATTCAGCTTATACAAAACGCTGACACCTCTATATCTGTCACTTAACTCACCTGCTGCGGCACATACACTGTCAAATGTTTCAAAACAATATATGTATTTTCTCTGTATAGCTTCTTCTTTCTTCATCGGCTTAAGCTCCGACCTTCTGAGTCTGCCTTTGTAGGAACAGTTATTGACCGCATTCTCAAGCTCACTATCGTTACTAACCTTGGTAATCAGCATACCTATTCCGCTTTCGCAAGCAGGTATTGTTTCAACAAAAAGCTTGGCACCGTCAATGGAAAAGTCCACACTCTCCTTGGCAAGGCGAATTGCCTGCCAAAACATCTGCTGCACCTCAGGTGTGTTGTCACAGATATTTTTTATGGTTATATTTCGTTCCTTGGCTTCGACATCGTCAATCAAAACCTTTATTTTGTTCTCATTTATCCTTTCAATTCTCATTTTTTATCCCTACCCCATTGTGCAAATAAATTTTCTGCCGACTTACAACCCATATTAAATAAATATTCAATAAACAATTTTTTATTCTTATTTAATTATATCAATATATAATAAGATTTCAATGCAAAATTAACGGAAAAACGTAAATGTAAATTCATTGTAAAACATATGCAATCCTTCGTAACGGATATGAAACAAAAGAATTGATTTTTAAAATAATTATATATTTTTTTCTATATTTTTAAAATTTTCTATTGTATTTTAAGCGTATCCGTGCTATAATATCTGTAAGAGAACAGCCCTGCTTTGTTCGTAATTTCAGTTATAATGTAAAACCAACAATTAATATAAGGGATTTTGTCTCCGACGGTGGCGCAAATGCCTTATGTCTTTGACATCCGGAGGACTTGTAATATCGTTGGGCGTTATCCCACCTGGTTTCCAGGTTTTTACCTTAGACTGAATACGGCACGGCGGGGTTTTGTTAAGAAAATATTTCAATTATGTTACAATTTGTTTAAAAATACACTTGACAAATTATATATTTTACGATATAAATATTAGAGTAGCATATTGTATGCGGGAGGATTTTCTTTGCGAGTTATTTCAGGCATACGAAAAGGGTTAAAGCTTAAGGCACCTGACGGAATGAACACAAGACCGACAACTGACAGAGTTAAGGAATCTGTCTTTAATATAATTCAGACACATATTCCGTCGGACAATGTTTTAGACCTTTTTTCAGGCAGTGGAGCTTTGGGAATAGAGGCTCTCAGCAGACGTTGCCGTAAATGCACATTTGTAGAATACAACAAACAGGCATTTGAGCTTGTGCGTCATAATGTTGAACTTTCAAAGCTGTCAGATAATGCACATCTTGTGTTTTCCGACGCTATCAGTTACCTCGCATCTGCTTCCGAGCCGTTTGACATTATTTTTTTGGACCCTCCGTACAACAAAGGTTTGATTGCTCCTGTGCTTGACAAAATCAGCCGACGTAATCTTCTGAGTGTTGACGGAATAATTGTTATTGAAACAGAAAAGGACGGCGAAGCAGTTCTGCACCCTGACTTTCAGTGTGTCCGAAATGCTGTGTATGGCAAAACCGTAATTTCCGTTCTCGTAAGAGGTGATACACAATGATTACAGCCGTATACCCGGGTAGTTTTGACCCTTGCACAAACGGTCACCTTGACATTATTGAACGCTCTTCCAAGTTGTTTGACCGAGTTATTGTTTCGGTTCTTACCAACAGTTCCAAAAATCCTACGTTCACTGTTGAAGAAAGGATAGAGCTTTTAAATATTGTACTCAAGGATTACCCAAATGTTTCTGTCTGTGCTTTTTCCGGACTTCTTGTGGACTTTATGAAGAAAGAAAATGCAGATGTTCTGATTAAAGGAATAAGGGCTGTTTCGGACTATGAATACGAATTTCAGATGGCACTTACAAACAAGGCACTGTACACGGATGCTGAAACATTATTTATGCCAACCAGCAAGGAATATATGTTCTTAAGCTCAAGCATTGTAAAGGAAATTGCTTCATATGGCGGCTCACTTAAAGGACTTGTTCCGGACGAGCTTATACCAATTATAAACAAACGGTGTGCAAGATAACTCACCGATAAAATTACAACTACATAATAGGAGGAAATGAAAATGGATGGATTAGAATTATTGGATGAATTAGAGGACATAATTGACAAAGGTGCAAGTGTTCCTTTCTCAGGCCGTTGTATTTTAGAACGTGATGAGTTAATGGATATACTTCAGGAGCTTAAGCTCAAATTGCCTGATGATTTAAAACAGGCTAAATGGATTAAAGAGGAAAGACAGCGTATTTTACACGAGGCACAGATAGAAGCCGATGAAATTATTAAGGCGGCAAACGAAAAAGGTATATCAATGATTAACGAGCACGAAATTACTCAGCAGGCTATGGAGCAGGCTCGTCAGATTATAGATAAGGCTAACGCTGAGGCTCAGGATATTATGGACTCATCTTATAACTATGCTGACAGTCTCCTTGAAACAGTAGAAAAAGTAAGTGTTTCTTCTATGAAGGAACTTGAACAATGCATCACAATCGTTCGCAGTAATCGTTCAGAACTTCGTTCAACAAATACCGCAAGCGTTGTTGAGTCGGAAGTTCAGGAATAATACATTTTTGATATTAAAAAAATAAGCGGAGCAGTTTTACTGCTCCGTTTCGCTAAAAGGCTGAACGAATTTAGTCGTTCAGCCTTTTGAACTGTCATCCTTACTAACACAAAATATTGTGTAACAGCTTTTTGTTTTATGCTTTTCCGATTGAACCAAAGAGTTCCATCTTTTCTTTAACTATTACCTTTATTGCCTCGGCACCCGGAGCTAAGAGCTTTCTTGGGTCATAACCCTTGCCCTGAAGGTCCTTGCCCTCTTCGATATACTTTCTTGTAGCCTCCTGGAAGTATAACTGACACTCAGTATTAACATTTATCTTTGCAACGCCTAAAGATATTGCTTTCTTTATCATATCCTCAGGAATACCTGTTCCGCCGTGAAGAACGAGAGGCATATCGCCAACCAGCTCTTTGATCTTTGCCAAAGCATCAAAGTCAAGACCCTTCCAATTTTCAGGATATTTGCCGTGAATGTTTCCGATACCTGCTGCCAGGAAGTCAACGCCTAAATCGGCAATTTTCTTACATTCCTCAGGGTCTGCAATTTCGCCTGCACCTACAACTCCGTCTTCCTCACCGCCGATTGAACCAACTTCTGCTTCGATGGAAAGTCCAAGATTATGTGCAACGTGAACGAGCTCTGTTGTTTTCTCTACATTTTCCTCTATCGGGAAGTGTGAGCCGTCAAACATAATTGAAGAAAATCCTGCTTTAACACATTTATAACAACCCTCGTATGAGCCGTGGTCTAAGTGAAGAGCCACCGGAACAGTAATTCCAAGTTCTTCAATCATAGCACTAACCATAGCACTTACAGTTTTATAACCTGTCATATACTTTCCCGCACCCTCTGAAACACCTAAGATAACAGGTGAGTTGTTCTCCTGGGCAGTCTGTAAAATAGATTTTGTCCATTCAAGGTTGTTGATGTTGAACTGTCCTACTGCGTAGTGACCTTCAACTGCTTTTTTTAACATTTCTGTTGCTGATACTAACATTTGTAAATCCTCCAAATTATATATTATTTTTATTTTATTTCTTATTAATGCAATCTTATTTCA
>CADAVS010000105.1 GCA_902791425.1 uncultured Ruminococcus sp. | reverse complement strand
ACTTTTTTACCAAAATATTAAAAATGTTCAAGGGTAAATAGTTGTTTTATCGAAAGATTTATGGTAAAATATTAGAAATACCTAACCTAACTTTACAGGAAGTGATATTATGAATAGAATAAAACAATTAAGAGATGAAAATAATTGGACTCAATTAGAATTATCTCAAAAAATGAATTGTGCAATGAGTAGTGTTGCAATGTATGAAAAAGGAGATAGAAAACGCCAAGGCACAGGGCGACAGCGTCGGCGGTATAATCGAGGCTATCGCTATAAACGTTCCCGCAGGTATCGGCTCGCCTATATTCGACGGGCTTGAAAACTCAATAGCACAGCTTATTTTCGGTATCCCTGCTGTTAAGGGACTTTGGATGAAGCCGACCTTGCTCAATAACGTAGAAACATATGCTAACATCTGTCAGATTATCTTAAACGGTGCAGATTGGTTCAGCAGCATCGGTACCGAAAAGAGTAAGGGTACTAAGGTATTCGCCCTCGGCGGTAAGATTAACAATACAGGTCTTGTTGAAATTCCTATGGGTACAACCCTCCGTGAAATCGTTGAAGAAATCGGCGGCGGCTGTCCTAACGGCAAAAAGTTTAAAGCCGCTCAGACAGGCGGTCCTTCCGGCGGTTGTATTCCTGCAAGTCTTATTGATACACCGATAGACTACGACTCACTTATTGCAATAGGTTCAATGATGGGTTCGGGCGGTCTTATCGTTATGGACGAAGACAACTGTATGGTTGATATTGCTAAGTTCTTCCTTGAATTTACCGTTGACGAATCCTGCGGTAAATGTACTCCGTGCCGTATCGGTACAAAGCGTCTTTACGAAATTCTTGACAAGATTACAAAGGGTCAGGGAACGATGGAAGACCTTGACAAGCTTGAAGAGCTCAGTAACAGTATTAAAACAGGTTCTCTCTGCGGACTTGGTCAGAGTGCTCCTAACCCTGTTCTTTCAACACTCAGATACTTCAGAGATGAGTATGAGGCACACGTTAAGGAAAAGAGATGTCCTGCAGGCGTATGTAAAGACCTTCTCAGCTACTCGATTATTGCTGATAAGTGTAAGGGTTGTAGTGCTTGTTCGAGAAAATGTCCTGTTGGTGCTATCAGTGGTGAGATTAAGAGCCCATTTGTGATAGACTCAAATAAATGTATTAAGTGCGGAGCTTGTATGGATACTTGTAAGTTCGGTGCAATAGAGAAGAAATAAGGAAAGGGGAATGACTGATATGGAAAATGTTAATATTAAAATAAACGGACAGAGTATGAGTGTTCCTGCTGACTATACTATTCTTCAGGCGGCACGTGAAGCAGGTATAAATATACCTACACTTTGCTACTTAAAGGACGTAAGCCAGACAGGTTCTTGCAGAATGTGTGTTGTTGAGGTTAAGGGTGCAAGAAACCTTCAGGCTGCTTGTGTTTACCCTGTGTCTGAGGGACTTGAGGTTATGACGAATACTGCAAAGGTTCGTGCCTCAAGAAAAACAACTCTCGAACTCTTGCTTTCAAACCACGACAGAAAATGTCTTACCTGTGTTAGAAATCGTAACTGTGAACTCCAGGCTCTCTCTGACGAACTTGGCGTTACAGATATTACTTATGAGGGATATCGCACAGAACACGAAATTGATGAGATATCCCCGTCGATTATCCGTGATAATAACAAATGTATTTTATGCCGTCGCTGTGTAAGTGCTTGTAAGAACATTCAAACGGTTTCAGTTATTGATGCTACCGAGCGTGGCTTTAATACAAAGATTTCATCACCATTTAACAAATCACTTGCTGAAGTACCGTGTGTAAACTGCGGTCAGTGTATAGTTGCCTGTCCTGTTGGTGCTCTGCGTGAGAAGGACAATACGGATTTGGTATGGGATGCAATTGCTGATCCCGATAAGGTTGTTGTTATTCAGACTGCTCCTGCTGTTCGTGCGGCATTGGGAGAAGAGTTTGGTTTACCTATCGGTACTGCTGTTACAGGCAAGATGGTATCGGCTATCAAAGGTCTTGGTGTTGACTATGTATTTGATACAAATACAGGAGCTGACATTACAATAATGGAGGAGGGAACTGAGCTTCTTGAGAGAATTCAAAACGGCGGTAAGCTTCCTATGATTACATCTTGCAGCCCGGGTTGGATTAAGTTCTGTGAGCATAACTTCCCTGACTTCATTGATAACCTTTCAAGCTGTAAGTCACCTCACCAGATGTTTGGTGCTGTTCTTAAAACATATTGGGCTGAAAAGCAGGGTATTGATCCTAAGAACATTGTCAATGTATCTGTTATGCCTTGCGTAGCTAAAAAGTTTGAGTGCGGCAGAGAAGAGATGGAGGTAAACGGTAACAGAGATGTTGATATTGTTATTTCCACACGTGAGCTTGCCCGTATGATTAAGCAATCAGGTATACAGTTTAACGAACTTCCTGAGATTAAGTTTGATACCCCGTTTGAAGAAGCAAGTGGTGCAGGTGCTATATTTGGTGCCACAGGCGGTGTTATGGAGGCAGCTCTCCGTACAGTTGCTGATATTTTGACAGGTGAGGATCTTGATAATGTAGATTATCACCAGGTTAGAGGTATTGACGGCATTAAGGAAGCAACAGTTAAGATTGGCGATAAGGAAATCAGAGCAGCTGTTGCTCACGGCCTTGGTAATGCAAGAAAGCTTCTTGACAGTATTCGCGAAGGAAAAGCGGATTATGACTTTATCGAAATAATGGCTTGCCCCGGCGGATGTGTAACAGGCGGAGGACAGCCTGTAGTTCCTGCACGTGTTCAGATGGTAACAAATGTTAAGGCTGAACGTGCAAAGGCTGTTTACAGTGAAGATGAAAGGTCAACTGTTCGTAAGAGTCACAAGAACCCTGATATAATCAAATTGTATGACGAATATCTTGAAAAACCCGGCAGCCATAAGGCACACGAACTGTTGCATACACATTATACAGCAAGACCTAAGTTCTAATTGACATAACTTTATATAATATGCAATAAAACAAATGGGACCTTAAAAACAGGTCCCATTTGCTATGTAAATAAGATATAATTTGATATCAAATCCAAAATAATTTTGATGAATAATTGCCCTTCGCCCAAACAGTTGCCAAGCCCAACTGCAAGGAAAAATTATTTTGGATTATATGCATCGTTGCACAATTGTAGGGCAGGGGCTTGCTCCTGCCGAAAAGGAAAATTATTATTTTATTTCTTGTTCCAACTCATCAAATTCTTTTGTAGAAAAAAATTCACCTAAGGTAATCTCTAAGCCATCACATAGCATTTTTAGAGTAACTATACCGGGATTATTGCTTTTTCCATATAATATATTTTTTATCGTCGATGGTGAAATGCCTGATTTTGTAGCTAATTTGTTTATTGTAATTCCCTTTTCTTCGCAAAGAAATAAAACTCTGTTTTTTACAGTTTCGTATGTGTCCATAATCTTCACCTCATAATAAATTTATATTAATTATAGACTAAAAAGATTGACAAAACAGGCTATATATGATACTATATGGTTTATAAATAGCCTATACATCTGTTAAAGGGAGGTGTTGTGTAAATAAAATATAAAACAAGCTGTTCTTTGATATCAAATCCAAAATAATTTTAATGAATAATTGCCCTTCGCCCATACAGTTGCCAAGCCCAACTGCAAGGAAAAATTATTTTGGATTATATGCACCGTTAATTGTAGGGCAGGGGCTTGCTCCTGCCGAAAGGAAAAAATATCCCGGAGCTATATACCTAATCATTAATACTGACCACAAGAACAATGTTAGCGTGTGCTATTGCTATTATTCATTAATTTGTTCTAAGAATAGTATAGCACTTGAGAAATACAGTTCATATTCATATTGTTTCGGCTCGTAGTTAATTATTTCGCCGAATGTCATATTATGTTTATGTTGCGGAACGGATAACTCAAACACGGCACCTGATTTAGAAGGGATATAATTCAATGTTCCGCCCATATCTTTTGCTGCTTTTTGTGCAACAGGCAAGCCTATTCCTGTGAGGATAAGACCACTGCCCGTTCTGTCCAGAAACTTAGACGATAGCAGTTTGTCCGAAATGGTGAAAAGGTTGTCACGCATACTTGGTTTTATACCTTGACCATTGTCGCTCACAGAGAGAACAAAGTCATCACCTCTGTGAAATGCCGAGATTTTTATAAGCTTTTCTTTGTTTTTGGTATGTATGATAGAGTTGGATATCAGATTAAACAGAATCAGACTTGTCCTTCTGATGTCAAGATATACATTTTTGCTTGTTTTGGAGCAATCAAATAGTATGTCTATGTTATACTTATCAAACATTTTAAGGATTTGTTTTGTAGAGGCGTTTAGAAAATGCTCTATGTTATAGCTCGCAAATTTTAAGGAGGATACAGCATCATCTGACCCATATAATTCCGCAATGTTGTGAATATCGCTGTATGTCTTTGTGATGTATAGTTTGGTTTTATATATACATTCAAGCTGTTCGGGCTCTAAGTTTTTGACGTACATCAGGGCTTGGAGATATGGAGAAGTCTTTTCCATAAGGTTGTCAATTGCCCATTGCGATATCCTGACGGGGTCTATATTCTCGTTTGAATAGGTTGCTTTTAAATCGTTTATCATATGTAATTACCTGCTATTTATACTTTCTTCTGCTTTTATATACGTTGTGCTGATTTCTGCATTGGGGTGAACAAAATTCTGATTTTGGGTTTTTCGCATAGAAGGGTGCACCGCAATGCTTGCACACTCCAAGTTGTTTTGTATCACTGCACAGCAGTATGCTGTATGCGATTTCTATTGCATTTAACAAACCTGAGGTTTGCCAGGATAATTCAATATTACCACTGTTGTGAGTGATTATGCCTGACATTGGGTCTGTTTCCAATATCCATTCGGGATTTTCAGGATAGTCATCAGCGGTTATTTCGGCAAAGTGCAGATACAGCGACTCTGCATCTTCGGAAAAGTCCTTTATGCTTATTTTTTTTGACTTCCTGTCAGGCATACCATACTTTGAGATAAAGTCATATACTAAATCAGATGTGTCAGATGCTTTTGACGAGAAATATCCTATGTTCAAATATGCAACAACGATTTCTGTTGCATAGTCCATCGGACAGTATGTCCGCTTTTCTTTTGCTTTATCGGTTGTAATATACTTGCCATCATCAGAAATACTGTAAAGAGAATACACAGTTTCCTTTGTGCAGGTATAGCAAAGCTTGTTTTTCATCAATGGGACACCTTCTTTTGAGTGGTTTAGGAATTTATTTTGACATATTCTCAAGCTGTTCTTGAAGCTCTGTCAGTTTTTCGTTTTCTTCTTTGGAAAGCTTGCGTGTTTTTAAACTTTGTATAATCATTAGAGCGTC